>NZ_NIBG01000008.1 GCF_002270055.1 Anaeromicrobium sediminis
AAATTTAAATAAATTTATAACAAACATTTTTTATTACATAATCATAATTCCCATAAACAAGCCATTTATTCCATAAAAAAATTATGGTATTTTGTTTATTTATTAACTTTCTTTAGGGCAATTACCACTATATATGAAAATAAAAAATGTCAGTTTTTTGACACTTTTATTTTTAACACTATTCTTAGGTATGTTTTAATAAGACTTGTGATTACAGTGATTAACCATAAAAAAAAACAGTTGTGTCAATTTCTTGACACAACTGTCGGAAATTCGACGTTGTTATAAAAGTCTGATTATTTTATATTATAGAGCTTTAGCTTATAATAAAGGGTGCTTCTTTTAATATTTAAAATCTTAGCAGCCTTTAATTTATTTCCCCCTGACATGTGCATTACGTCACGAATTATTCGCTCCTCCATATTTCTTACTGCCTTTTCTAAATCATACTCATTTTCTTCTTCTGCCATTACGGAAGCTTCCACAATATATTTTGGAATGAATTCCTTAGTTATGTATCCCTTATCGCAAAGAATTATCATTCGTTCAATAACATTTTTCAGTTCTCTAATGTTACCCTTCCATTCATAACCCTTTAATATACTATAAACCTCATCTTCTATTTCTTTTAGTTCTATTTCTTCTTTTTCCACTATCTGTTTTATAAAATAGTTAGCTAAAGGTACTATGTCTTCTTTCCTTTCCCTTAGGGATGGTAATTCTAATTGAACTACGGCTAATCTATAATATAGATCTTCTCTAAATTTATCTTCTAATATTAATTTTTTAAGATCCTTATTTGTAGCTGCTATTATCCTAGTATTGGTAACTATGCCTTTTGAACTTCCTAGTCTATATACTATACCGTCTTGTAAAACCCTAAGAATCTTCACTTGCATTTCTAGAGGCATATCACCTATTTCATCTAAAAATAGGGTTCCATTATTTGCAAATTCAAATTTACCAATCTTCCCCGTATTCACAGCTCCAGTAAAGGCACCCTTATCATATCCAAACAATTCACTTTCTAGTAAGTGAGCAGGTATGGCACTACAATTGATAGCCACAAAATGTCCACTTCTTCCACTAGCCTTATGGATGGCCTTAGCAAAGACTTCCTTTCCCGTTCCACTTTCCCCTGTTATTAATACACTTGCAGAAGTTTGAGACACCTTTTGAGCCAACTGTATACATTCTATTATCTTTTGATTTGATCCAATAATAGTAGAAAAACTATAATTGGATGCAATCTCCCTTTCATATTCCTTTTGTAACAGTTTCATCTTTTCCTTAGTCTTTTTCAATTCTTCTGAAAGGGCCGTTACCTCTGTTATATCCCTGTCAGAAGATGCCACTGCAATTAATTTACCATTGTTATAAATTGGAATGGCACTTAATATAACTGTTTTCCCTTCCTTTGGAGAATGTATTCTATTCTCTAATGGCTTTTTTTCTTTTATTGCATGGAATATTAGAGCATTAGGGAATATATCGCCTAAGTACCTACCTACTATCTCATCCTTTGTTACTCCATATAACTTTTCAGCACTTTTATTCCACACTTTCACGGTTCCTGCATCATCACATATACATACGGCCTCGTGTAGGTTATCTATTATTTTGTTATTAAGTTCAAACATTTTTTCTAGCTCAAGATAAAAATTATCTCTTATGTTATTGTTAGTTAAAACACCTGTTATTTTATTATTCTCAATCACTGGTACTCTTCCTATTCCTTTTGTCATCATAAAATTTCTAGCATCCTTAACAGATAGATTTCCTTTAATAGAGTATACCTTCTTCTTTGCGTACTTATATATTCTTTCGTTTAAATCTACTTTTCTTCTTATTAGTTTTTCCACATCTTTAGTAGTTATTATACCTATTAAATTACTTTTCTCATCTATCATAAATGCTTCTTCCACATCCATCTCTACCATTAATCCAAAAACGCTCTTAATAGTGCAATTGTAATTGACCTTTAAGAAATTTTTGTTCATTATTTTTCTTATGTCAAAAAACAAATTTGTCACTCCCACGAAACCCACCCCTTATACTAGGATTTCAACTAGAAATATTACTTCTTCATTAGGTTCATATATTAAATTCTAATCCCTTACCCTTAAGAATAATCTTAATTTCATAATATCATTAAATTATATTATTTACAAAAAAAATCTCACTTATGATTTTACATAAGTGAGATTTCATATTTAAAATTAATATGCTCTTCCCCAGTAAACTAATTTCTTAGCTGGCTTTTCACAGCATATACAAGTATCTGCAATTGGTTCTTGATCGTGGAATGGCATACATCTAGAAGATGCTCCTGTATCTTCTTTAATTTTCTCTTCACAAGCTCTATCTTCACACCACATAGCCTTAATAAATCCTGGCCTATTAGCTACAGTTTCCTTGAATGTATCATAGTCAGTAGCTACACTAGTTTTTTCTGTTTGTCTAGTTCTTGCTGCCTCTAACATGTCATTTTGAATAGAATCTAGTGTCTCTGTAATCTTAGCTTCTAATTCATCTAAAGATACGAATACCTTCTCTCTAGTGTCTCTTCTAACTAATACAGCTTGATTCTTCTCTATATCTTTAGGTCCAATTTCAACTCTTAGTGGAACACCCTTCATTTCGTATTCACTATACTTCCAACCAGGTTTCTTATCACTATCGTCTAATTGTACTCTGAATTCCTTAGATAGTCTTTCCTTTAGTTCATTAGCTTTTTCAAGTACACCTTCTTTATGTTGTGCTACTGGAATGATTACTAATTGCTTAGGTGCAATCTTTGGTGGCAACATAAGTCCACTATTGTCTCCATGAACCATTATGATAGCTCCTATTAATCTTGTAGTAACTCCCCAAGAAGTTTGGTGTACATGCTTCATTTTACCATCACTATCAGTAAATTGAATATCAAATGCCTTTGCAAATCCATCTCCAAAGTAGTGAGAAGTACCACATTGAAGTGCCTTTCCATCATGCATTAAACTTTCGATAGTATAAGTAGCTTCAGCACCTGCGAACTTTTCTTTTTCAGTTTTTCTTCCCTTTATAACAGGAATAGCTAAGTATTCTTCACATAGTCTTCCATAAACGTCAAGCATTCTTAGAGTCTCTTCTTGAGCATCTTCTGCAGTTCTATGGGCAGTATGGCCTTCTTGCCATAAGAACTCTAATGTTCTTAAGAAAGGTCTAGTAGTCTTTTCCCATCTTACAACAGAACACCATTGATTGTATAACTTTGGTAGGTCCTTATATGAGTTTACGATCTTTGAGTAGTGCTCAGCAAATAAAGTCTCAGATGTTGGTCTAACACATAATCTTTCTCCTAGTTCTTCACTTCCTCCGTGAGTTACCCAAGCAACTTCTGGTGCAAATCCTTCTATATGATCAGCTTCCTTTTGTAATAAGCTCTCTGGAATAAACATAGGCATATATACATTTTCGTGACCTGTTTCTTTAAACATTTTATCTAGGTTACTTTGAATGTTCTCCCATATTGCATAACCATAAGGTCTTATAACCATACATCCTCTTACACTAGAATAATCAACTAATTCTGCCTTCTTAACTACATCCGTATACCATCTTGGAAAATCTACGTCCATATCAGTAATGGCTTCTACAAACTTTTTATCCTTTGACATGAATATCCCTTCCTTTCATTTATATATGTAATTCATGATTTGTTTTTTAATATAAAAAAAACCCTGCATCCCCAAAAGGGACCAAGATTCAACTGGCGGTACCACCCTGTTTGATTTAGCTAGAAAATAGGCTAAATCCACTTTTATGAGATAACGGTTTTCTCCGCTGTGGCCTTATTCCGGCACAGATCTCCGAGGCTGGTTCAAAACCTTCTTTTAGAAACTTCACACCAATCGTTTCCTCTCTGTAAAAAGATTTAATTTCTACTATTCCTCATCATAGATAATTTTTTAATTTTTATAAATTCATGATACTATTAATATTATTTTAATTTCCCCAATTTGTCAATATTTATAACACTTTTTCTAGTATAATTATCATTATATTTTCATAGGTTCAATTTCGTTACTAATATTCTCTTCTATATATGTACTTAGATAAATTATAACCGAACTAAAGGTGTGTAAACTTATTTCAGTTCAATAAAGTCTAGCTACTTACAAGGGATTGTGGATGAAAAATTTTTAGAAGGTGGAACATCAGTATACACTTTACTGTAAACAATTATGAACTTTCTATAGTAATTATAAGATTTACACTATATAGTCTGATAGTGACTTACCTTATAAAATATTTTTTATCCACATGACCGAAGTAAGTTCATATACATTTAGATTGGACATGGTTTATCTATATAGATAAGGACGGTTAGTTAATAACCGTCCTTAATAAGTAAAATTCTATTTTTTTAACCAAGACATCATACTTCTTAACTCTTTTCCTACTTCTACAATAGGGTGTTCTAATTCTTGTCTCTTAACAGCATTGAATACTGGTCTATTAGCCATATTTTCAGTAATCCAATTCTTAGCAAATTCACCCCTTTGGATTTCTGATAAAACCTTCTTCATTTCTTTTCTAGTTTCTTCTGTAACAATTCTTCTTCCAATCATGTAATCTCCATACTCAGCAGTATCACTTACACTGTAGCGCATTTTTTCAAATCCACCTTCGTATAATAAATCAACTATAAGTTTAAGTTCATGTAAGCATTCAAAGTATGCAATTTCTGGTTGGTATCCAGCTTCTACTAAAGTATCAAATCCCGCCTTAACAAGTTCCGTAGCACCGCCACAAAGAACTGCCTGTTCTCCAAATAAATCTGTTTCAGTTTCCTCTTTAAAAGTAGTCTCTAGTACTCCTGCTCTTGCTGCTCCTACACCTTTAGCATAAGCTAATGCCACTTCCCGAGCATTTCCTGTGTAATCTTGATATACAGCAAATAATGCAGGAACTCCTTTACCTTCTTCATAAACCCTTCTTACTAAATGTCCAGGTCCCTTTGGTGCAACCATGAATACATCCACATTAGCAGGAGGTACAATTTGAGTAAAGTGAATATTGAATCCATGGGCAAATGCAAGGGCATCTCCTTCATTTAAGTAAGGTTTTATGCTTTCTTCATATAAAGCCTTTTGCTTTTCATCTGGAACTAAAATCATAACCACATTAGCAACTCCAGCAGCATCCTTTGTATCCATTACCTCAAGTCCAGCTTCTTCTGCTACCTTCCATGATTTACTTCCTTCATAAAGGCCTACTACCACATCTACTCCACTTTCTTTTAAGTTTAGGGCATGGGCATGACCTTGACTTCCAAATCCTATAATAGCAACCTTTTTCCCCTTAAACATTTCTAAATTTCCATCTTTTTCATAATACATTTTTGCCATACGAATCGTCCCCTTTTCAAAATCTTTCGAATATTCTTATTATTTGTTTTAAGAATGGCTATTTTAGTAAACCATTCTTATTTTAAGAAATTTTAAAAAAATCTCTCATCCCCAAGACACAATACACTTGTATCTTAGGGATGAGAGACTTCTCATGATACCACCCTATTTCATAAGTTATTCACATAACTTACCTCATCAGGTCAAAATTAACCCTAGCCATATAACGGTGGCACTCCTACACAAATAGAATTCCGGCCTCACTTACTCTTTTCATTTCAGTTTGGCAGTTTGGAAGTGATTATTATATACGCCTTTAATGCTAACTCTCAGCTCTCATTAGCTCTCTGTAATTAAAGTTATCGTATTTTTCTCTTCCGCATTACTTTTACGAATTTTCAATTTATTGTTAACTATCTTAACACTATGTTTCAAAATAGTCAATATATTTTTTATATTTTTTTACATTTCATATTACTTATTATTAATAGTAGCTCTGCATAGGGTTTAGGCCACTTTATTATTTTATAATTTCATGACCTAAACTCCATAATTATTTAAACTGATTTACTTTTAATCCTAAAGTCACCTGATTCACACATCATATGTTCAATTTCTTCAATAGTAACTGGCTTACTAAATAAATAGCCTTGATATTCATGGCAGCCAATTTTATTTAAAAATTCTAACTGTTCTACAGTTTCAACTCCTTCAGATACAATTTTTATCCCCAATTCTTTTGCCATTGTTACAACTGCTTTAATTAAAGATTCATCCCTTTTATCTACACCTATACCATCGACAAACAATTTGTCAATCTTTAATACATCTATTGGGAATATTTTCAAATAACTTAAGGATGAATATCCTTTACCAAAGTCGTCCATGGACAAGGATATTTTCTTTTTCTTTAATTCTTCCATAATATTATGGGCATATTCTATATTTTCCATAGCTGCAGTTTCAGTAATTTCTATGTTTATAAATGATGGATCAATGGCTGTATTCATTAATATGAACTCTAATTTATCCATAAACTTACTTTCATTAAATGATTCGGCAGAAATATTTACAGCAATACTTATTGGCTCTAAATCCATATCTATCCACTTTCTAATTTGTAAACAAGCCAATTCTAATACATGCTCATCTATTTCTTTAATAAGACCCGTTTCTTCAGCTATTGGTATGAAATAATTTGGATAAATTAGTCCAAGTTTAGGGTGATTCCATCTTACCAATGCCTCTAATCCCGTAATTTTTCCCGTTCTAACGTTAACCTTAGGTTGGTAGTGAAGAAAAAACTCTCTATCCTTCAGTGCCTTCCTAATCTCTCCTTCAATTTTAATCTTTTTCCTTATTTCTTCATCCATTGTACTATTATATATTTTATAATTATTTCGTCCCATTTCTTTTGCTTTATACATTGCAATGTCTGCATTTTTGAATAATACTTCTCCATCACCTGCATCATGAGAAAGTATTGAAATCCCAATACTACAAGTAACATGTATTTCCCTTTCTCTTACTATAAATGGACCTTTAAAAATATTTATAATATCTTTAGCAATAGATTCTATTTCCTCAATATTCTGCACAATTATTATAAACTCATCTCCACCTAATCGGCCAATGGTATCCTCTTTTTTAATAATTTCTTTTAGCGTACCAGCAACACTCTTTAAAAGATCATCGCCCCAATAGTGGCCTAGTGTGTCATTTATTAATTTGAATTTATCTAAATCAATAAATAATATTCCCATTTTACTGTTTTTTCTAAGGGCTTCTTCAACAACTAATGTTAAATGTTCTTTCACAAATCTCCTATTTGGTAGATCTGTTAAGCAGTCATGAAAGGCAACATATTTTAACTTTTCTAAAAGTTTTGTCTTTTCTTCAATGGCCTTTGAAAACCCATATGCAATAAATATTATTCCTAATCCTAGGAAAATTTCCTCAAATATAATATCTTGCCATTCTGGAAATGAAATAAATTTAAGTTCATCAAGGGCATCATTTAATGTTGAAATGGCAAAAAGGGCCCATCCTATACTTAAATATGTTATTTTAGATTCTAAAGAAATAAGAAAACAAATTACACTAACAATAAAAAATGTCCCTTCTATTATGAAGTCATGGCTATCCACTTCTAAATTACTTTTAATACATATAAAATTTGTTACTAAAATTAATCCAAATAAAATTCCAATTAATATTTTCATCGATTTTTTTAAGGTTTTCTTCTCCATAGATTCCTTGTCTCCCCTTAAAATAGCTTTTTCTGTCCTTAGATTTAAAAATTCTACATTTTTTGGAATTTCCCTCTTTTTTGTGACTAATCCTTTATTTGGATTTTATTTTAAAATATGGAGAAATACTATTTAAATTTCAAATATAAAAACTCCTGATGATCCAGGAGCTTTTATATGTTCATGAACTGAAAATTTTACATGTACTTATTTTTAGTTTAATTTTTCTACTCTTTTAAGAATATCATATGTATGATCAAATACATGCCTATTGCAAATATAAAAATAATCTTTATTATTAATTATTATAAAGTCGCCTTTCTTACCATATTGCTTGCCCATATAGCAATCTATAAGAACGTCTTCTTGGGCCTCTACTCCTATTAATTCCATGTATTTAACCCTATATACATTCCAGTTTAATATGTCTTCCTTAGAAAAGTCTACACAATCAGCATCCTTTTCATGTTCATATTTATAAGTTCCTATTACACTATCTATATCAGAAACCTTATCATCTACTAAATCATGCTTTCTTTCAAAATGCTCAGGAGCTGAAGGATAAAGTTCTCCAAATATGCCTACCACAACATAATGCCCTTTAGGCACCATCAAATTCCCTTCAATAGTAAGTATCTTAATTTCTTCATTTGTCTTAAAGGCTCTTAATTTAATAGTTTTTTTAACTACAGTATATTTATTATCTAATAGATAGGGATCGTCCTTTAACATGTCTAAATATAACATATTATAATCCATCCTTTCTGTGCAGTCTATACTTTTTCACTTCCTACTTAATTTTTTGCTATTTTTGTAAATGCTATACGGATATTAAAGGAAATCCATTAATATTTAACCTATTTTATTGGAATAATACTGTATAACTAAATACTTATATGGGAGGGCTATTCTTGGGATGGTTTGTTTTTTGCGCTATAGCTTATGCTATTGTATTATTTTTAATTCCTTTAAATAAATTTAAATATTTATTACCTATTGGATTAATTTCAATGGTTATACTCTATTTAATAGATAGTACCCTAATTAGACTTGGAGCATTTTCATATAGTTTTCCAAACCCAATATTGGGAGGATTACCTACCCTTTATTTACTTAGTGGTTTTGCAGGAGGTGTATTTCTTGTATATTTTTTACCCTTACGAAAAAGATGGCAATCCCCATATATACTATTAGCCTCACTAATTTTCCTTATTATAGAATTCCTAATGATTCACCTTAACTATTTCCACCATCATAAGTGGAATGGACTAAACTCTTACGTGCTCAATATTTTTGGCTTTATTATAGTTTTGTGGTTTGCACAATATTTTTATGTGCCTAAAGAATAAATTATAAAAGCCAAAGATTTTACTCTTTGGCTTTTATAATTAGGTTATTATCTTTAGCATGAATTATAACTTCATCTTCTTCCTTTATGTCACCCTTAATAATTTTCTTGCCTAATTCTGTTTCCACATATTTTTGTAAATATCGTTTAACAGGTCTTGCACCATATATAGGTGAGTAAGCATTTTCACCTATATGCTTCTTTCCTTCATCCGTTAGAGCTAATTTAATATTTCTATCATCTAATCTCCTTTGAATATCTTCAAGACTCAGCTCTATTATCTTAATTACTTCTTCTAAGCTTAGGGGTTTGAATGTTACTATTTCATCTACACGATTTAAAAACTCTGGACGGAAATCTCTCTTCATTGCCATATCCATTTGTTCTTTGGCAGAGTCACTTATTTCTCCATTTTCTATTCCTTCTAATATGAAATTACTTCCTATATTAGAAGTCATTATTATAACTGTATTTTTAAAGTCTACTGTTCTACCTTGAGAATCAGTAAGTCTTCCATCATCCAATAATTGTAACAATATATTAAATACATCTGGATGGGCCTTTTCTATTTCATCAAAGAGAATTACAGAATAGGGTTTTCTCCTAACAGCTTCTGTTAACTGGCCACCTTCTTCATATCCCACATATCCTGGAGGTGCACCTACAAGCCTTGATACAGCATGTTTTTCCATATACTCAGACATATCTATTCTAATCATATTGTTGTCACTATCAAATAAGGCTTGGCATAGGGTTTTAGCAAGCTCAGTTTTCCCCACTCCAGTAGGTCCTAAGAATATGAAAGATCCTATGGGCTTATTTAAATCCTTAAGGCCAGCTCTAGCCCTTATTACAGCGTCACTTACAGCCTCTACAGCCTCATCTTGACCAATTACTCTCTTATGGAGAATACTTTCTAGTTTCAGTAGTTTTTGCTTCTCACTTTCTACTAGCTTTGAAATGGGAATTCCCGTCCATTTTGAAACTACTTCTGCTATTTGTTCCTCTGTAACTTCTTCTCTCAGTAGGTTCTTTTCTTTATTTTCCTGTCTTGTCTTTTCTTCCTCTAGTTTTTTCATTAATTCAGGAAGTCTTCCATGCTTTAACATGGCCAAAGTATTTAAGTCATAATTTCTTTCTGCCCTTTCTATTTCATATTTTGTTTCATCTATTTCTTGCTTAATTTTGTTTATATTTTCAATACTACTTTTTTCTAGTTCCCACTGGACTTTCATAGAATTAGCCCTGTCATTTAAATTTGCCAATTCCTCTTTTAATGTTTCTAATCTCTTTTGGGATAACTTATCATTTTCCCTTTTTAAGGCTTCCTTCTCAATTTCCAATTGCATTATTCTTCTACTTATCTCATCTAATTCTGCAGGCATACTGTCTATTTCAGTTCTTATCATGGCAGCTGCCTCATCCATTAAATCAATGGCCTTATCTGGTAGGAATCTATCTGTTATATATCTATCTGATAAGGTTGCTGCCCCTATTATGGCATTATCAGTAATTCTTACACCATGATGAATCTCAAACTTCTCCTTAATACCCCTTAGTATGGAAATAGTATCTTCCACATTAGGAGGATTTACCATTACCTTTTGGAAACGTCTTTCTAGCGCAGCATCCTTTTCAATATATTTTCTATATTCGTCTAGGGTAGTAGCCCCTATACAATGTAATTCTCCACGAGCAAGCATAGGTTTTAGTAAATTACCCGCATCCATGGCACCTTCTGTCTTTCCGGCTCCCACAATGTTGTGGATTTCATCTATAAATAGAATTATCCTTCCTTCAGACTTTTGTATTTCGTTTAATACGGCTTTTAATCTTTCTTCAAATTCTCCCCTAAACTTGGCCCCTGCAATTAAAGCACCCATATCTAGGGCAAATATAGATTTATTCCTTAGACCTTCTGGCACGTCCTTATTTACAATCCTCTGGGCTAATCCCTCTGCTATGGCAGTTTTTCCTACTCCTGGTTCTCCAATTAATACGGGATTATTTTTAGTCCTTCTAGCTAATATTCTTACCACATGCCTTATCTCACTGTCCCTACCTATTACTGGATCTATCTTTCCCTTTCTTGCTAGTTCCACTAAATCTCTACCGTATTTTTCTAATACATTATAGGTATCTTCAGGATTTTGGGATGTGATTCTTTGATTTCCCCTTACTTTGTTTAAAGCCTCTAAAAATCTCTCTCTATTTATATTGTATTTTTTAAATATATTTTTAGATGGTATATTCTTATTGTTCATTAAGGCCAAATACATGTGTTCCACACCTACATATTCATCCTTGAATTTCTTAGCTATATTTTGAGATTCAATAAGTACCTTATTTAGTTCTCTAGTTAAATAAGAAGAATTAGCTCCATTTCCATGAACCGCAGGAATTTTATCTACTAATTCACTTACGTCCTTAATTAAGAAGTCTTTATTCTCCCCCATAAAATCTACTAATTTAGGTATAAGGCCATCTTCATCAGTTATTAAACTAAAGTGAAGATGAGCTGCATCTATTTGTTGTTGATTATTTTTAGTAGCAATTTGTTGCATCCTCGATATAGCACCTTGTGCCTTTTGTGTAAATTTTTCAAAATCCATACATATACCTCCTAACTTCTCGGATTAAATTTAGATATATCCTTTAGTTTTTCATATAGATTTTTTTCTTCTTCCGTAAGGTTTTTAGGGTTAACAATTCTAGTTTTTATATATAAGTCTCCCGCATTTCCAGTTCTGTCCTTATATCCCTTTTTAGGTATTTTAATTTTTCCATCTGGCTGAATACTAGGTGGAATTTTTACTTTAATTTTCCCATCTAATGTCTCTACTATGGTTTCACATCCAAGAGCTGCTTCCCATGGGGTTAAATCCACCCTTGTATATATATTTAGCCCGTCTAATTCTAATGAAGAATTCTTTTCAAAGTTGATTTTTAAATATAAATCTCCATTAGGGCCACCCATGCCTCCATGTCCTTGTCCCTTTAATTTTATTTTCTTTCCTGGCAATATGCCCTTTGGTATTTTTATAGAAAGACTTTTATTTCCCTGTTGAGTTTTCAAGTTAATAGTCTTTTTTGCTCCTTCATAGGCTTCTTTAATGGAGACACTTATTTCTGCTTCTATATCTTGACCTTTAGCTGGACCTCTACGAGTACCCCCTCTACCAAACATGGATCCTAAATCAAATCCATCGTTGCCAAATACCATATTGAAGAAATCACTAAAATCACCATTAGCTCCACCACCAGAATGTCCAAATCCCCCAAATCCAAACTGAGAAGGGTCAAAATTCATACCATTTTGGAAATTATACCCACTTCCAAATTGGTCATATTTTTTCCTCTTTTCTTCATCACCTAATACTTCGTAGGCTTCATTTATGGATTTAAATTTTTCTTCTGCTTTTTTATTATCTGGATTTGCATCGGGATGATATTTTTTTGCTAATTTTCTATAGGCACTTTTTATATCACTCTGAGATGATCCCTTATCCACTCCTAATATTTTATAATAATCTTTATATTCCAATCTAATCTCCCCTTTTGAATAATTGAATTCTCTATCTACATATTATTTTTTTCTATTTATATATATTTATTCTAGTTTTTTGACTTTCTTTGACTTTTATTATAAATAAAATTCTACTATAAATCAAGATGGCATTTTTACACATTTTATTCACCATTGTAAATTTTTTTTATAATTATAAATTTATATAGATTTTTAGCATATAGATATGTTATATTTATAACAAGAAGTGCAAAGTTTGTATTTAGTAACTTATATAGTAATTTTTGTAGAATTTCATCGTTTTACTTCCATCAACATTTTTTTACAACCGTAAACTTTTTTAACCAATATATTTTATTTAATATTTTAATTTTAAGGAGTAATTTTATTATGAAAAGAGGATTAATTACTAATATTCAAAAATGCTCTATTCACGATGGCCCAGGTATACGAACTACCATATTTTTCAAGGGCTGTTCTATGAAATGTAGTTGGTGTCACAATCCAGAGACACAAAGTTATATACCTGAAATGATGTACAATAGTGAAAAATGTAATTTATGTGGATCATGTGTAAAAGCCTGTTCCAAAAATGCTCTAACCTTAAAGGATGAATTTATTCACCTGGATTCTCATTTATGTAGTTTATGTGGTAAATGCATAGATTATTGTATTAATAACACTAGAGAAATAATTGGTACCCAGTATACAGTATCTGAACTAATGAAAGAAATAGAAAAGGACAAAATCTTTTATGATGAATCTGGTGGTGGTGTTACCTTATCTGGTGGTGAAGTTATGACCCAAGTAGATTTTGTGACAGATTTAGTTAAAAGATGTAAATCCAAGGGTATATCCGTAGCCATTGATACTTGTGGCCATGTAAATTATGAGTCCTTTGAAAAAATCCTAGATTATGTGGATTTATTTTTATACGATATAAAAATCATGGACCCTCTTATACACCAAAAACATACTCTAGTGGATAATAACTTAGTATTATCCAATTTAGAAAAATTAGCAAATGATAAGGCTAATATCAATATTAGAATTCCCCTTATAGAAGATATAAACACAGATACAGATAATATTGAAAAAATTATACACCTATTAAAAAGGCTTAATCTAAAGAAAGTAAATCTTCTTCCCTACCATAATACGGGAAATCATAAATATGAAAGATTAAAAATGGACTACGAAAAAAATTTAAAAGCTCCTAGTGAAGAAGATTTAAATTATATAAAAAGTATATTTGAAAAAAATGATTTTAATGTGAAGATAGGAGGTTAATTTTATGGAAAGAGGAATAAATGAAAGGGTAAAAAGCTTGAGAAAGGAAAGTACTTCCACATCCCCTTTTATATCTATTGAAAGAGCAAAACTTTATACAGAGGCTTATAAAAAATATGAGGGAACTGTGTCTACACCCATATTAAGGGCCTTGTCTTTTAAATATTTCATGGAGAATAGGACTTTATGTATCCATGAAGGAGAGTTAATAGTAGGAGAAAAGGGACCTTCATTACAAGGTACTCCCACATTTCCAGAGCTTTGCTGCCATACATTAGAAGATTTTCACGTTATGGATTCTAGAAAACATATTTCATTTAAAGTAGATGAAGATACTAAAAAGATACAAGAGGAAGAAATAATCCCTTTCTGGGAAAAGAGATCTATTAGACATAAAATATTTGAAAACATATTCCCTGAGTGGATAGATTGTTACACTAGTGGTATTTTTACAGAATTCATGGAGCAACGTGCCCCTGGTCATACGGTTGGGGACGGTAAAATTTATGAAAGAGGTTTTATAGATTTTAAAAAGGATATAGATGAGTCCATAAGCAAATTAGATTTTATGAATGACAAGGAAGCTTTATCTAAATCCCATCAGTTAGAAGCTATGAAAATCTGTTGTGATGCCATTATGATTTACGGTAAACGTTATAGTGAATATGCTAAAGAGTTAGCAAGTAAAGAGACAGATGAAAAAAGAAGAGATGAACTTTTAACTATAGCTAAAAATTGTGAAGTGGTTCCGGCCCATAAACCAGAGACTTATCATCAAGCCATTCAAATGTACTGGTTTGTCCATGTGGGAATAACTACAGAATTAAATATTTGGGATGCCTTTAGTCCTGGTAGACTAGATCAACATCTTAACCCTTTCTATGAAAATGATGTGGAAAATGGCATATTGGACAGTGATTCTGCTCGCGAATTATTAGAATGTTTATGGGTTAAATTTAACAATCAACCAGCTCCACCAAAAGTGGGGATAACATTAAAAGAAAGTGCCACTTATACAGATTTTGCCAACATAAATACAGGTGGAATAACTAAGGATGGCTTTGATGGAGTAAATGATGTAAGTTATTTAATATTAGATACTATGGATGAAATGAGATTATTACAACCTAGTTCTAACGTCCAAATTAGTAAAAAAACTCCCCATAAGTTCTTAAAGAGAGCTTGCGAAATTTCTAGACGAGGATGGGGTCAACCTGCCTTTTACAATACGGAAGCCATTATACAAGAGTTGTTAAATTCTGGAAAATCCATAGAAGATGCTCGTGAAGGTGGAACTAGTGGTTGCGTTGAAACGGGAGCCTATGGTAAGGAAGCTTATATATTAACAGGATATTTAAATATACCTAAAATTTTCGAAATCACCCTATTTAACGGTTATGATCATGTATCTGGAAAACAACTAGGACCTACAACTGGTGAGGCATCTTCCTTTAAGTCCTTTGATGAATTGTTTGAAGCTTTTAAAATTCAATTAAAGCATTTTGTAGATATTAAGGTAAAGGGTAATAATATAATAGAAAACTTATATGCAGAGTTTATGCCTGCCCCATTCATCTCTACTGTAATTAGTGACTGTATTTCTAATGGAAAAGATTATAATGCAGGTGGTGCTAGATATAATACTAACTACATTCAGGGAGTTGGTATAGGTACTATTACAGACTGCTTATCTGCAATTAAATATAATGTATTTGACGAAAATAAGTTTAATATGGATGAATTATTAGAGGCTATAAAAAATAATTTCCAAGGATATGAGCACATTAGGAATATGGTTATTAATAAAACTCCAAAGTACGGAAATGATGATGATTATGCAGATTCATTAATGTTAAAAGCCTTTAATGCCTTTTATGATGAAGTAACAGATAGGCCTAATATGAAGGGTGGAAAATATAGAATAGATATGCTACCTACCACTTGTCATGTTTATTTTGGTTCTGTAATGATGGCATCTCCTAATGGAAGACTTGCTAATAAACCTGTATCTGAGGGTATTTCTCCAGCTAAGGGTGCTGATAGATTAGGACCTACTGCCGTTATAAAATCTGCTTCTAAGATGGATCACCTAAGAACTGGTGGAACTTTACTTAACCAAAAGTTCACTCCATCTGTAGTTAAGGATGATGAAGGTCTTGAAAATATGTCTGCATTAGTAAGAAGTTATTTTAAAATGGACGGACATCATATACAATTTAATGTAATGGATAAAAAAATCCTGATTGATGCACAAAAAAATCCTGATGACTATAAGGATTTAATAGTGAGAGTAGCAGGATATTCAGATCATTTCCATAATTTAAGTAAAGAGTTACAAGATGAAATCATAGGAAGAACTGAACAATCTTTCTAAGGAGGAGATACTTATGAATAAAAAAATAGGATTTATCGGTTGTGGTAATATGGGTGGAGCCATGATTGGCGGAATAATAAAATCTGGCTTAATTAAGGCTGAAAATATTATGGTATCTGATTTAGATGAAAAGAAATTAGAGAGTATAAAAACAGCTTTAGGCATTAACATAACTACTGATTCTGTAGAATTAGTAAATAATTCAGATATAATTGTATTAGCTGTAAAACCTAATATTTATGATTTAGTAATTAAAGGGATTAAGAATAGTTTAACTAAGGATAAACTATTAGTCACCATAGCTGCTGGTGTGAGCTTAAATCATATGGAAAGCCTACTTGGTCATGATTATAAAATAGTTCGTACTATGCCAAATACGCCGGCCCTAGTAAGCGAAGGTATGAGTGCCCTATGTCCTAATAAAAACATATCACAGGAAGAATTAGATATGATAAAAGCCATCTTTGAAAGCTTTGGTAAGGCTGAAGTAGTTAAAGAAAATCTAATAGATGCAGTTATAGGTGTTAGCGGTTCTTCTCCTGCCTATGTATTCATGTTCATTGAAGCCATGGCTGATGCTGCCGTTTTAGGTGGTATGAGCAGGGATAATGCATACAAATTTGCAGCACAAAGTGTTTTAGGTTCAGCTAAAATGGTCTTAGAAACGGGTATGCACCCAGGTAGATTAAAAGATATGGTATGTTCCCCTGGAGGTACTACTATAGAAGCCGTATCAACCTTAGAAAAAGAAGGCTTTAGATCAAGCGTCATAGAAGGCATGTTAGCTTGTATGAACAAATCTAAAAAAATGAGTGGTAATTAAAAAAATAAGTAGCAACTAAAAAAGAAGGCTTAGCCTTCTTTTTTTTCTAATCTATCTAATACTAAATTATATCCGTCTGCCCCATAGCTTAAGCATCTATTTATTCTGCTTATAGTAGCCGTACTCGTTCCAGTTATTTCTTCAATTTCATTATAAGTTTTCTTCTCTCTTAAAAGCTTCGCCACCTTAAGCCTTTGAGCAAGAGATTGAATTTCTTTTATAGTACATATATCTTCAAAAAACCTATAATATTCTTCCTTGCTTTCAAGTAACATAAATGCATCAAATAATTCATCTATAAATTCGCTTTTTAATTTTGAATCATATGTCATTCCATTATCACCTCAATTTAATTTTTTTTGAGGGCAACTAGCAAATCCTATTTTGTAAATTTTCGCCCTTTTAAGCTACCTCATGTCCTAGAAAAATTAAAACTGCTAGATATATTTATACTTCTATACTTAGTGCCCTTTTCCTTTATTTATAGAATAATTTTTTAAAAACTTTTTGTTGACAATTATTAATTTACCCATTATACTTTATTTTAAATCAATTCAGAAAAATTAATACATTTTACTCTTATCAAGAGTGGCTGAGGGACTGGCCCTATGACGCCCGGCAACCGGCTCGCAAGAGCAACGGTGCCAATTCCTACTATATCTAGTGATATAGGAAGATGAGAGATGCGTCAGTCTTGTATGCTGTAGCCTCTTTCATTTAATGAAAGAGGCTTTTTTAGTTACCTATAACTTTTCAAAGTTATAAGTAACTAAAAAAGTAAGGGGTATGGGGGAAGAATTCCCCTACCTCTTTAAAGGAGGGTGTTCAGATTACGATAGTAATCGTCGAAGGGAACCGTAGGGTTCCATAACGAATCATACGTAGTATGACTTTTTAATGGAATTTTATACAGTTAACCAAATAATTTCTAGGAGTGAACTTCATGATCATAATAAAAGAATTATCTAAAACTTACGTAAAGGGTAATGTGAAAGTAGATGCCCTTAAAAATATAAATTTGCAAATATGCAATAGAGACATATACGGAATTATAGGATTAAGTGGTGCTGGAAAATCCTCTTTAGTTAGATGTATAAACCGCCTTGAGGAACCTACTAGTGGTAGTGTGATTATTAATAATACAGATATTGTGTCTCTGGCTAACAAAGAACTTAGGGAAATGAGAAAAAAAATAGGCATGATATTTCAAAACTTTAATTTACTAAGTAGTAAAACTGTATTTGAAAATGTGGCCTTTCCCCTTAGATTAATTAAAACACCTGAAGATAAAATAAACAAAAAAGTAAAAGAACTTCTAGACTTAGTAGAACTATCTGATAAATCCAATTCCTATCCTAGTCAATTAAGTGGTGGGCAAAAACAAAGGGTTGGTATTGCCAGGGCTTTAGCTAATGATCCAGATGTATTATTATGTGATGAAGCCACATCGGCCCTTGATCCTAAAACAACTCATCAAATATTGTCTCTACTAAAGGACATTAATAAAAAACTAGGCATTACCATAGTCATAATAACCCATGAGATGGAAGTAATAAAAGAAATATGTAATAAGGTGGCCATATTAGAAGGAGGAAGAGTTATCGAAGAAGGTAATACCATAGATATTTTCTCTAAACCTGGTAACAAGTCTACAAAGCACTTTGTGGAAGATAATCAAGTGATTCCTGAAAATATGCTCCATGGTAATATTATTAGTTTATCCTATACAGAAAAGAGTGTAAGTGAACCTATAATATCTAGAATATCTAGAGAGTTTAACATAGATGTGAATATTATTAGTGGAAAGATAGAATATGTACAAAACACACCTATAGGAAAGCTTACAATTGGATTAGATGTGGCAAAAACTTTATTAGAAAAGATAATTGAATATTTAGAATCAAATCATATAAAGACAGAGGTGATGAAAAGTGAATAATATATTGTCCTTAATAATACCATCCTTAAATGAAACCCTATTTATGGTAGGATTATCCACACTCCTGACCATCCTATTAGGTTTACCCCTGGGAATTACCCTAGTAGTAACTGATGAAAATCATATATTACCTAACAAAAGTGTTAATAGAATCCTTTCATGGATTATTAACATTACCCGCTCCCTACCCTTTATCATATTAATGGTATTTATAATTCCATTTACAAGGTTTGTAGTAGGAACAACTCTAGGTACTAAGGCTGCCATAGTTCCCCTAGTAATAGCTGCCACACCCTTTTATGCTAGAGTAGTTGAAAGCTCCATAAGGGAAATCCAATGGGGAGTTATAGAAGCCTCCCTAGCCATGGGCGCTACACCAATGAAAATTATAACACAAGTACTAATTCCAGAAGCTACCCCATCCCTAGTTTTAGGTATTACCATTACTTTAATTAATATTGTGGGTTATTCAGCCATGGCAGGGGCCATTGGTGGTGGTGGTCTCGGTGACTTAGCCATTAGATATGGTTATCAACGATTTAGAGTAGATATAATGTGGTCAACTATTATAGTTTTAATATTATTAGTGCAAATCATTCAGTCTACTGGAAATAAATTAGCTTCATTAATCAATAAAAAATAATAGGAGGAATTAAAAATGAAAAAAATATTGAAAACATTATCTTTATTATTAGCATTAGTCTTAACATTAAGTGCTTGTGGTACAAAAAAGGAAGTATCACAAGAAACATCCAATGAAACTTCTAATGTACTTAAAATAGGAGCAACGCCAGTTCCCCATGTGGAAATATTGAACTTTATTAAGGAAGATTTAGCTCAAGAAGGTGTAGAGTTAGAAATAATAGAATTTACAGATTATGTTCAACCTAACGTATTATTATCAGATAAAGAACTAGATGCTAACTTCTTTCAACATGTACCCTATTTAGATTCTTTTGTAACTGAAAGAAATTTAGATTTAGTAAGTGTAGCAAAAGTTCACGTAGAGCCCCTTGGATTATATTCTAAAAAGTTTGAATCTTTAGAAGATATAAAGGACGGAGCAACTATCTCAATTCCTAATGACCCTACCAATGAAGGTCGTGCTTTAATACTTCTAGATAATGCAGGTATTATAAAGTTAAAGGATGATGCTGGTCTTGAGGCCACAGAATTTGATATTGCTCATAACCCTAAAAATTTAGTATTCAAACCAATAGAAGCGCCTCAATTACCTAGGACATTAGAGGATGTTGATGGAAGCGTTATAAATACAAACTTTGCCCTAGAAGCTAATTTAAATCCTACTAAGGATGCCATTTTATTAGAAGGCAGCAACTCTCCTTATGCAAATATTATAGTAACAAGAAATGATAACAAGGGCGATGAAAAAATCCAAAAGTTAATTAAGGTAATTCAAAGTGAAAAAGTAAAAAAGTTCATAGAAGAAAAGTACAATGGTGCTGTTGTACCAGCATTTTAAAGATATAAAAGGATATGATTTATCATATCCTTTTATTTTTTGGTGAAACTAAATTAATAGGTTTATGAAACCATATAATTTAAATTTCATATAAACTATTGTTTTTTTATAAACTTTACTTTATAATATAAGCAAAAGATTAATAAATAAACACAAGTTGGTGATTAGATGACTGAAAGAGAAAGAGAAATTCTAACCCTAATAAGTAAGAATCCCCTTATCTCTCAGCAAGATTT
This sequence comes from Anaeromicrobium sediminis, assembly GCF_002270055.1. Taxonomy (NCBI): domain Bacteria; kingdom Bacillati; phylum Bacillota; class Clostridia; order Peptostreptococcales; family Thermotaleaceae; genus Anaeromicrobium; species Anaeromicrobium sediminis. The sequence continues at coordinate 20,662 of NZ_NIBG01000008.1, forward strand.
AGCTGATAGACTAGGAATTGCACGTTCCTCTGTAGCCGTCCATATAACTAATTTAATGAAAAAGGGTTACATTAAGGGGAAAGGTTATATCATAAGAAATGAAAAATATGTAACTGCTATTGGTGGTAGCAATATGGATATTAGTGGATTCCCACATAATACCTTCATATTAAATGACTCTAATCCAGGGAATATCAAACTGTCTCTAGGTGGAGTTGGTCGTAATATTGCTGAAAATCTTTGTAAATTAGGTATAGAAACTAAGTTAGTGTCTCCCATAGGCGATGATATTTACGGACTTAAAATAATGGAGGAATGCAAAATGTCTGGTATAGACATGAGTCATTGTTTATTTCTTAGAGACCACCCTTCTTCCACTTATTTGTCCATATTAAATGAAAATGGAGATATGTTAGGCGCCATAGCTTCCATGGATATATTAGATAAAATGTCTATAGATTTTATTCGTGAAAAGCAACATATAATTAAAAATTCAAGAATATTAGTTGTAGATACTAATATTCCTGCAGATACCCTTTATTATATTGCATCTAATTTTAAAGATGTACCCATATTTGTTGATCCAGTTTCAACGGCTAAAGCCCTAAAAATAAAGGATTTTATTGGCCTATTCCATACTATTAAGCCAAATAAAATTGAAGCTGAAACCTTATCTGGAATAGAAATTAACAGCAATGATGATTTAATAAGGGTTTGTGATTATTTCTTAGAAAAGGGTGTATCTCAAATATTTATAAGTTTAGGTAGCAAGGGCGTTTATTATGCTGATATGAACACTAAAGGCTTACTTCCTCCACTAGACACTAATGTGGTAAATGTTACTGGTGCTGGAGATGCTTTCATGGCTGGAGTAATTCATTCTTATATGGAAGGATATGAAATGAAAAAGCAAGCCCTAATAGGTAGTGCTGCTGCATCCCTTGCTTTATCTCATGAAAATACTATTAACCCAAATTTATCTATAAATAATATAACTAAAAAATTAAAGGAGCTGAACTTATAATGTATAAACAATATTTAGATATTCATCCAGAAGTCCAAAAGGCCCTTGATGAAAATAAACCTGTGATAGCTTTAGAGTCTACTATCATATCTCACGGAATGCCATACCCTCAAAATGTGGAAACAGCTAGAAAAGTAGAAGAAATAGTTAGAGAAAATGGTGCAGTCCCTGCCACTATTGCCATTTTAAATGGACGTCTTAAGGTAGGTTTAACTGATGAAGATTTAGAATACTTAGGTCAAGGTGATGATATTTTAAAGGCAAGTAGACGTGACTTACCTTTTATAGTGGCTAAAAAATTAAATGGTGCTACTACAGTGGCTTCTACTATGATAGTGGCAGCACTAGCTGGAATTAAAGTATTTGTAACAGGTGGTATTGGTGGAGTTCACAGGGGAGCTGAGACTACATTTGATGTATCTGCTGATTTACAGGAACTAGCTAATACTAATGTGGCTGTAATTTGTGCTGGTGCTAAGTCAATTCTTGATATTGGTTTAACTCTAGAGTATTTAGAAACTCATGGAGTTCCAGTGGTAGGATTTAAAACAGAAGAATTACCAGCTTTCTACACTAGAAAGAGTGGATTCTCAGTAGATTACAAGGCTGATAGTGAACTAGATGTGGCTAAGGCCTTAAAGGCTAAGTGGGATTTAGGATTAAAGGGTGGAATGGTTATAGCAAACCCAATTCCTGAAGAACATCAAATGGATTATGATGCCATAACTAAGGCTATTGAAGATGCTTTAGTTGAAGCTGATGAAAAAGGAATTTCAGGTAAGGAATCTACTCCATTTTTACTTGGAAAGGTTAAAGAAATTACTAAGGGTAAGAGTTTAGAATCTAACATTGAGTTAGTATTTAATAATGCTCGCGTTGGTTCTAAAATAGCTGTTGAATTGTATAACCTATAGAATATTAATTTTAAAAGGTACAGTTAATCATCTAACTGTACCTTTATCTTTACTTAACTATATGGACTTTTTTATCTTCTGGGAACCACATTACGTCAGCCCCTAATTTTTCTGATACATATCTTAATGGTACTAGAGTTCTTCCTTCTATTATGGTTGGTGCAATATTAAAACCTTCTATCTTTTTATCTATTGTCATGCTTATTTTTTGTCCATCTAATTCTATTATTACTTTTCTTGTTTCTTCGTTCCATCCTACTGTTGCTCCCAGATTTTCCGCTATAAATCTTATAGGTACCATAGTTCTATTGTTTATAATTTGTGGTGCCACATGGTTGTTCTTACTTTTATTATTTACTAGAATTTCATTCTTTCCTATTTCTAAATATATGTTTATCTTATTATCTTTAGAGTTAGTAACCCAAACTTCATATATTCTTCCTTCAACAGAAAAATCTAATTCTTTCTTATGAATTGTCCCTGGTGTATTTTTACTATTTAGATGATTATTATCTATATTAAAGTATTGTAATTTCTCTATTTTTCCTAAGTTACTGATATATTTTGTTTTATCATCTTCTAAATATGATTTCTTTAATTTTACAAACTCACCTATACTACTAATATCTTTTATTTCATTATCTTTCAAATATAATCTTTTTAGTTTTATAAGTTTATCTAAGGAACTTATATCACTTATTTCATTATTCCTTGCATCTAGGGTTTCTAATTTTAATAAATCTCTAATACTGCTTATATCCTCGATTTTATTATTTTGTAAATATAATGTTTCTAGATTTATTAAGTTTTTTAAATACTTTAGATTCTTTACTTTATTAGAGTCTATATCTAAATCCTGTAATTTATTTAATTTACTTATGCTTTTTATAGATTCTAATTCATTATAACTTAAATTTAAATAAGTTAAATTTTTTAATGGTTCTATACTATTTATGTTTTTTATATGATTATTTCCAAGATTTAAATAGGTCAATTTCGTTAAGTCACTTAAATAATCAACATTCTTAATTTCATTTTTATTTAAATTTAAGTATGTTAATTTATCTAGTTCACATACCACATCAATTTCTATTATATGATTATCTTCTAGATCTAAGTATTCTATCTTCTTTAACTTACTTAAACTATTTATTTCACCTATATGATTTCCACTTAATTTTAATATTTCAAGATTTATCAATTCACTTAAGGGGCTTATATCCTTTATACCATTTTCTCTAAGATCTATATGCTTTAAATTAGTAAAATACTGTAATCCACTTATATTTGAAATTCTTTTGTTATACAAATCTATAGAAATTATGTTTTTTGCCTCATCTATTGATATATCTCCATCTTTATTTTTATCTACACCAGCATTTATAAAAGCTTTTTTTAAATCTTCATCGACAAAATAGATTTTATCCTTTGATTCACTATTATAAACTTTATTTGTAACTGTGTCACTCTTACTACCTTCTCCATAAATAAATATACTTTGTTGAGAAAATACAATACTAAATATAATTATTAATATAATTCTTTTCATTTTATATGCCCTCCTTTTAGGCCTTTAATCAATACAAATTGTTAATCATGAAAATTCATTCAGTATTATAGCATATATAAGATTTGTTTTTTGTAAATATTTGTAATTTATTCCAATCTATCTTCATCAATGTTTTGTCTCTTTTAACAGGATTAAGGGCGGTTTTTTATATAAAACTTTAAAATTTTATCTATATAGGATCTTTTAATTTGTGGCACAACTATAGTATATTCCTTATCTTTATAAGATAGTAATAAATTATTACTATGATCATCCTCCCAGGGAGCTCTTTCTTCTTTCCATATAAAAGCTTTTATATGATTAAATTCTAAAATTTCTCCACACCACACGATTCCACCTTCATATAAATATATTCTTCTTTCAAAGTCTAAGGTATTGATTATTACAAGGGGAAAAAATATTGCAACAGTCAAATTAAATTCCTCTCCTTGAAAAAGATATAAATAAATACTTATAATAAAACAAATACTTATTATAATCACCATAGCCCATCTAAAATATCTGTATACTACAGGATTTTCAATATAATAATTAGGTTTTGGTAAAGCCTTCTTTCTTTTATCTATTATTCTTATAATAACTGCACACCATAACAGTCCTAATCCTATACCTACAGCCATAATATTTTCTCTATAGAAAAAATATATTATTAACATTACTAATGGAGCCACCATATTTATAATATATTTAATTTTCTCTGTCATTTACAATTCCACCTATATTATCCTTGAGTATACTCTCCACCTCTACTCTCTTTTTCCATGGAACATACATCTGAATTTCATTGTCTTCATATTCAATTTCCATATAGCAAATATCTTGTTTTTTCCAATTAAATGATTTCATTTTTCTAAACTCATATATATTTCTATCTATAACTAATCCATCCTTATAAAAATATCTATAATATGTTTGATCTAAAAATAGATATATCATCAAAGGAACATTCATTATAGAAGTTAATACAAATTCACTAACATCATTCTCTATAAAAGATTTTATAACTATAGAAAAATATAATAATGCAACAATACCTATACAAATTCTTAGTACAGATATTCTTTTTATATAATAAATCCCCTTTGGCAGTGGATTTTTTACTATATTAGCAACCTTTTTTATGAGTATATACAAAATACATATGCACTCTATTTTATAAGCCACAGGGTTATCCCTGTAAAAAAATATTACTACCATAAAAATTATTATAGCTGCCATATCTATTATAGTTTTTATTTTACCTAATATTTTCATCTATCTTCCCCCATCTATATCTAACTAATTTAATAATAATCCACTATATAGTTATACATACCTAGCATAAAATTCATACAAAGCACTGTTCATTATAGAAAATATACTTTATTATAGCAACACTTCATTTTCCAAATAATGGTTTTAGTATATCATATAGTTGCTATATATCTAAACAAAATATTATTAGTAAAGGAGTTTAATGAAAACTGGGCACAACAATAAAAAATGAGGAGTTTAATACTCCTCATTTTTTAATACTCTATTTAATACTCTTTTTACCAGTTCAAAATCGTATCCCCTATATACTAGGAACCTTCCAATCTTTTCATATAATTTTCTTTTATCAGTATCTTTTAAATTACTCTTTTTCTTATAAGCTAGTTCTAAGGCATTTTCAAATTCTATTTCTTCATCTAGGTTTTCGTCTATTTCCTCTTCTATTATACTATCAGATACTCCCTTTTTATATAAATCCCTCTTAACTCGGTTTTTCCCTAATTTCTTACTATTCACCTTACTTTTTATCATGTTTTTAGCTAATCTATTATCATTTATAAAATCATATTTTTTCAAAAACTCTAAAACCCTATTTATAGTTTTATCTTCAAAGTCATTTTTCTTAAGTTTATCTACAATCTCTTTTTCACTTTTAGAAGAAAATTTTAGTATATTAAGGGCCTTACTTTTAGCCTTAATATAACTTTCTTCTTCTACTATTTCTTTTAATCTATCTTCATTAATAGTTTGTCCTTTTCTTATATAAAGGCTATATATTATTTCATCTTTTACACTCATAGAAAACTTTTCATCTATGTATATGTTTATTCGTCCCTTACTATTGCTAGTTTCTAATTTAGTTATAATTCCCATAATTATTCCCCATTGCACTGTACATTTTTATTTTTCATGCAACATCTCTTTTTTACCCTACATTTAATTGTGTCCGATCCACATTTTGGACATTCATTTTCTTGTGACTCATAGGCTTCTTCAAAATCTTTGCCACATTTTTTACAGGTATATTTGCATATATTAAAGGTATAATTTCCCCCATGTATCCTTATGGCCTTCCCCTGTGTCAAGGCCATGGCCACCTTATTTCTAGCCTTATCTATTATTAGTTGAAATGTCTGTCTAGATACATGCATCATTTCAGCACATTCCTCTTGTGATAATTTCTCAATATCCTTTAATCTCATAGCTTCTAATTCTTCAAACTTTAATACTATATCTTCTATATCTTCCTTCTCTGCTTTATCCGGTACAAAATACCTGTCCTCTGGCATAAAAGAAATCTTTCTTAATTTCTTAGGCCTCGGCATTGCACAACCTCCTTAATTAATGCCCTTTTTTTAATTTTATGCTTATTATAAATATTTTATTGCATAGTTAGCTTTTTATTATGCTTTATTTAATACTGATATTCCCTATATATTTTATTATAAGGTTAATATAAATAAAAGGCAATTTCGTAAAATTGCCTTTTATAACTTATTCACAATAACTAAAATGTTTACACAGGTTATAACTTTCCTTATATACAGCAATTTTCAACTTTAATTGCTCCTATCTTATTTTCTACCACATGTGAAAACTTTTCACATAAGTCAAAATTGATTTTTCCAAAGACTTCAATTCTTCCTTCATCACATAACTCAGTAAAATCAGGGTTAATTGGAAAACTATATAATAGATCTACTCCTAATTCATTAAGTTTAGGTTCCATACCCCCTTTACCAAATATATAATGTTTCTTATCACATTCATCACAAACAAAGTAACTCATATTTTCTACCACACCATAAATATTAGTTCCCATTAAGTTGGCCATCTTAATAGACTTTTTAACTATTAAATTTACTAAGTCTTGAGGTGATGTAACCACTACTACTCCATCTAATGAAACAGATTGCATAATAGTCAGTGGTACGTCTCCAGTTCCTGGTGGTAAATCAATTAATAAGTAATCTAACTCTCCCCAGTCCACGTCTTCGTAAAATTGCTTAACCATATTTCCTACCAATGGACCTCTCCAAACTACTGGGTCATCTTCATTATCTAGCATTAAGTTTATAGATGTTACTTTAATTCCGCTTACAGTTTTAACGGGTCGTATCTTATTATCTACAGACATGATCCTTTTATTATTTATCCCAAATACCTTTGGAATAGAAGGCCCTGTAATATCTGCATCCAATATACCTACCCTCTTACCGTTATTACTTAAGGATACAGCCATTAGTGATGTTATTGAAGATTTACCTACGCCCCCCTTACCACTCATTATTCCTACTATTTTTCCTATGCTCATTTTTAACCCCTCCATGTAATTAGCATATGCTTTTTATATCATGTGACTTTTTATATTCTTGTCAAATGCCATTTATGTTATTCTTAATATTTTATTTTTAGAAGGAATTTGTCCTATAAAAAAAGAAAATACTTTCATAAGGACAAGTAAATAAAATTTCAAGGAGGAATTATGAAAAGTTAGTATCTAATAATTATAGTGGTTACATTAAGTCTCAACATAAGAAATAGAATAATGTTTTTTCTCAAAAATACTAGGAGGGATACTATGAAAAACGCAAATAGAAAAAAACTAGGTCACAGTGTCATATGCGCTTCTTGGCTAGCAGTATTTTGTCTCTTTGGATATAGGTCTACATTTTCCATATTATTAGGCCCCATGTCTAAGGACCTTGGATGGAGTATTTCAAAGTTATCATTAGCTTATTCTCTTATGATGAGCGTTTATGCAATAACTGCCTTTTTTAGTGGAATCCTAATAGATAAGTGGGGTACTAGACCTGCCTATCTTATAGCTTCTGTCGGAGGAGCTCTTGGTTTTTATTTGACTAGTAATGCGAACTCATATATTAGCTATGTACTTCCTTATGTGATATTTGCAGGCATTGGTACAGGTATGCTCTGGGTATCCTCTACCATATCCGTTCGTAAATGGTATGTGGGAAAATCCTATGCCACCATGTGGGGAATAGCCTTTATGGGTGCTCCTGCTGCCCAGATAGTATTAAGCCTCGGTGTGAAAAAGTTATTATTAACTTTAGGATGGCGACTTGCCATGAAAATATTGGCTTTAATAGTTTTCGTATTATTACTAATGGCATCATATTTTAGTCGTAAAAACCCTTCTGACTATGGATTATCTCCCTTTGGAGTTACAAGCCAGGAGGTAAATAATGAGTATGTTTGGAGTTTAAAGGAAGCCTATTCTACATTTCCTATATGGGGTGCCATTTTAGCCTTCATTACAAGTATAATAGCAGAATTTCTAATTTGGACTCAAATAGTAATGTATTGGACTAAAGATATGGGATTAACCCTTGCCACCTCAACAAACCTTTATGTGGTAATTGGTTTTGCTGGACTTATAAGTATGCCTTTTATGGGTAAAGTGGCTGATAAGGTTGTTTCAAGTAAGCCTTCTGAATCCATGGGAAGGAAAATTATGCTTATATTTGCACCGGCCGTTGGTGTTGTTGCCTGCATACTTTTACTATTAACAAAAATGTCCATTATCTATAGCATAATATCTTGTATACTATTTTCTGTGTACTGGGCCATAGAACCAGGTGGAGTGGCTGGATATATAGGTGCCATATATGGTGGAAAAACATTAGGTAGGATTTGGGGTGCGGCCACTTTAATAGTAATGGGAATTGGGCCTGCATTAGGCAGTTTCATGGGAGCCTATTTGTATGACCTAAACGGCTCATATTATTATTCCATAATCTTTGCCACTTGTGCTTTTGCGCTATCTACTATCATTTCATTATTTTTACCTTTAAAGGTTCGTATAAACAAAAAATAAATTAGACAAATTTAAAGGACTGCTATAGAAAGCCGTCCTTTAATAATTTGTCTATAAAAATTTTACTGCCGTTCCATAGGCCATTACCTCTGCCGCTCCTTGCATTACTGCATTAGTAGCATATCTAACATTTATAATGCCATCTGCTCCTAAACTTTGGGCTTCTTCCATCATCCTTTTAGTAGCTAAACCCCTAGCTTCTTCCATCATCTCCGCATAAGCAGTAATTTCGCCGCCTACTAGGGTTTTTAATCCACTTAAAATGTCTTTTCCCACATGCTTAGATTGAACAGTGCTTCCCTTTACTATTCCTAGAGTTTTTAATTTAGTATCATTTATGAAGTCAGTATTTACAACTATCACTTTAATCACTCCTTAATCTTATTATCTGTTAATTATATGAATGATAAACGTGATAGTTTCCCTCTATATTAAATTATTCAATTTATTTATATATTTAAATTTTCCCTATATCTTTTCTATAATACATGTTTTCAAAATCCACCTTAGAAATAGAATCATATACTTTATTTCTAGCTTCTTCTATATTTTTACCTAAAGTAACTAGTGATAATACTCTACCACCATTGGTGACAATTTTATCTCCTGTAGATTTTGTACCTCCATGGAATATTTTCAAATCATTTTCTTCTATTTTTATTTCCTTATTCTTTTCATACTCATTAGGATATCCTCCAGAAGCTAATACTACACATACACTAGATTCAGTCTTCCACTTTATGTCCATATCTTTTAGATTACCATCTATAATACTATTCATAATTTCATATAAATCACTTTCTAATCTTGTAAGTATTACTTGAGTTTCAGGATCTCCAAATCTAACATTTATTTCTATTACCTTTGCTCCAGATTTTGTCATCATAAGACCTATAAATAATATGCCCTTATAGTCTAAGTTAGACTTTTCAAATCCTTCTGCCATCGGTTTTAGTATTTCTTTTTCTACCATGTCCTTATATTCTCTGTCGTATAATTCATTAGGAGAAAAAGTTCCCATACCTCCTGTATTAGGTCCTTTATCACCGTCATATACGGCCTTATAATCTTTAGCACTTTCCATAGGAACTATATAATTTCCATCTACGAAACATAGTAGAGAACATTCTATTCCTTCTAAAAACTCCTCTATAACTACTTCATTTCCCGATTGGCCAAATTTTTTCGCAACCATTATAGTATCTATGGCCTCTTTAGCTTCATTAAAATCCTGAGCTATTATTACACCCTTTCCTGCAGCTAGCCCATCAGCTTTTAAAACTACAGGGTATCCAAATTGTTCTAAATTCTTCATAGCATCTTCAGCATTATTTACTCTCACATATTTAGCAGTAGGTATATTATTTTCAACTAAAAACTCTTTAGTAAATGCTTTACTTCCTTCTAATTGTGAACATTTTTTATTAGGACCAAATATTCGTAAATTATCCTTTTCAAACTCATCAACAATTCCCATAACTAGTGGCACTTCTGGACCTACTACTGTTAAATCTATATTATTATCCTTAACAAAATCTTTTAATTTTTCTATTTCCGTTACATCTATATTTACATTTTCCCCAATATCTTTAGTTCCACCATTTCCTGGTGCAAAATATATTTTATCTACCTGCGGACTTTGGCTTAACTTCCACCCAATAACACTCTCTCTTGATCCACTTCCAACTACTAATACTTTCATATTCTTACCTCCCCTTTATTAACGATTAATTTTTTTGTTTAGAGTTAAGGGTTAAGAGTTTAGAGTTATTAACCCTCAACACTTAACCCTTAACCTGTCTCTTTCACTATAAAACTTCCGCACCTACGAGTTGAAATAAGTTTAACAATTTTTGAAAAGGTGGAACATCAGAATATCTCACGCTGTAAACAATTGTGAATCTTCTACCGACCTTATAAGATTCACACTATCTATCCTGATAGTGACTTCCTTTGAAAAAATTTTAAACTTATTGGAACGAAATAGGTTCAAGAACGTTAAATTAATGCTTAAAATGTCTTATTCCCGTAAGTACCATACTCATACCATATTTATCAGCCATTTTAACAGAATCTTCGTCTCTCATAGATCCTCCTGGTTGAACAACAGCACATATCCCCTTTTCTCCTGCCATTTGTACACAATCATCAAATGGGAAAAATGCGTCTGATGCAATTACACTTCCTTTTAAGTCCACATTACTTCTAGATAAAGCATTTTCCATGGCCCATATTCTACTTACTTGACCATTTCCAATGCCTATAGTTTGCTTGTTTTTTACTACTACAATACCATTAGAAGTAATATGCTTTACAACTTTTAGAGCAAATTCCATATCTTCCATTTCACTATCATTTGGTTGTTTCTCTGTTACTACTTTTAGAGTATCTTTATTCCATAATTCTTCATTAGAATCTTGAACTAATATACCTCCAGATATGTTTTTTGTAGTCCATGTCTTACTTCTTTCTTTTATTTCCATCTTTATAATTCTAATATTTTTCTTGCTCTTCAATATTTCTAGAGCTTCATCTGTATAGTCTGGTGCTATTACTATTTCTATAAATATTTTGTTTAACTCTTTCGCCAAGTCAGATTCAACAGTTCTGTTTAAGCATACTATTCCACCAAATACAGATACAGGGTCTGCTTCATAGGCTTTTAAATATGCTTCTTTTACATTACTTGCCGTAGCAACTCCACAAGGATTTGCATGTTTTACATTTACTGCAGTAGGCTCACTAAATTCACACATTAGCTCTATAGCTCCGTTAGCATCATTTATATTGTTATATGACAATTGCTTTCCGTGTAATTGCTCACCTTTTAGTATACTAGTATTTTCATCTAAAACACTTTTATACACAAAAGCTCTTTGATGAGGATTTTCTCCATAGCGAAGTTCATCTACCTTTTCAAAAGTCTTGGTATATGTATCTCCTAGACCTTTGTTAGCTCTCTTTCTTAAATATTCACTAATTAAAGCATCATAGTTAGCCGTATGACTAAATGCTTTTAGTGCTAAGTCATATCTAAAATCCATATTAGCTTCTTCATTTTCTAGAGTTTCTATAACCTTTGTATAGTCACTTGGATCACATACTATCATAACGTCTTTAAAGTTTTTAGCAGCCGCCCTTATCATAGTAGGCCCACCAATATCTATATTTTCTATAGCTTCGTCTAAATCGTCAGTTCTTAATATGGTTTCTTTAAAAGGATATAAATTTACTACTACTAAATCTATAGGCGTTATATTATGCTCATTTAATTCACTTAGGTGTTCTTGTGTTCTTTTAGCTAAAATACCACCGTGTACTTTAGGATGTAGAGTTTTTACTCGCCCTCCTAATATTTCTGGGTGCTCTGTTACATTAGATACTTTCAATACATCTATACCAGATTCTTTTAATAAGTTGTAAGTACCTCCTGTAGATATGATTTCTACACCTAATTTTGATAATTTTTTTGCAAATTCTACTACTCCACTTTTATCAGATACACTAATTAAAGCTCTCAAATCTATTCCTCCTATCTACAAAATTCCTTTATTACGTCTACTAATATTTCATGTTCTATTTCAAGAACTCGCTTTTGTACTGTCTCCACTGTATCATATTCATATACGTCACATGTTTTTTGTTTTATGATAGGTCCTGTATCTACCCCTTCATCCACAAAGTGCACTGTAGCGCCTGTAATCTTCTCTTTGTTTTCTATAACGGCTTTGTGAACTTTTTGTCCATAAAAACCACGACCACAATATTTTGGAATAAGAGATGGATGAATATTTATTATTTTCTTTGGGTACAGTCTTGTTATTTTTTCATCTAATATACTCAAAAATCCTGCTAAAACTATTAAATCTATTTTGCAGTCTTCTAATATTCTAACTATTTCATCTGTATTATGTTCACGGCCCATGGCTTTTTCTATTACATGGGTCTTTATATTATGTTTTTTTCCTCTTTCAATGCCCTTAGCGTTTTTATTGTCTGACAATATTAGCTTTATCTCACCATCTATATTTTTCTCATGTACATTGTCTATAATAGCTTGTAAATTAGAACCAGAACCAGATATGAATACAGCTATATTTAGCATATATCCACCCCGTTTATTCCCTTAACTACTTCTCCAATTACATGACATTCTAATTCATTAGCTATTTTTTCACTATCTTCTTTACTTACTACCAAGATTAAGCCTACTCCCATGTTAAATGTACCATACATTTCTTCTTCACTTATGTTTCCTACATTCATTATTACATTAAATATGGCAGGTACATTCCATGAACCTTTATTTATCTTTACTCCAAACCTTTCAGGAATAATTCTTGGAATATTTTCATAAAATCCTCCACCAGTTACATGGCACACGCCCTTAACATCGTATTTAGGGAATATTTGTGCGCATTCCTTTGCATATATTCTTGTAGGAGTTAGCAATGCTTCTCCTAAAGTAGTTCCTAATTCATCCATATGATCATTTAAATCGTAGTTATTGTCTTTAAAAAATACTTTTCTAACTAAAGAGTATCCATTACTATGAATACCACTAGATGGGATAGCCACTAATACGTCTCCATCTTCTATTCTTTCTCCAGTTATGATTTTATCTTTATCTACAACACCTACAGTAAATCCTGCTAAATCATATTCTTCATCTGCATAAAAATCAGGCATTTCTGCCGTTTCTCCACCTACTAAAGAGGTCCCTGCCTGTACACATCCATCAGCTATTCCCTTTACTATTTGTTCTACTTTTTCAGCCTTTAGATTTCCAGTTGCAACATAATCTAAGAAAAATAGAGGTTTTGCTCCTTGGCAAAGAATGTCATTTACACACATGGCCACACAGTCTATTCCTATAGTGTCATGTTTATCCATCATAAAAGCTAGTTTTAATTTAGTTCCAACTCCGTCAGTACCAGATACTAATACAGGCTTTTTTATACCTTCTAAATCTAATTCAAATAATCCACTAAATCCACCAATTCCTGTTAAAACACTGCTAGACAAAGTTTTGTTAATATGTTTTTTCATCATGTTAACGGCTCTTTGACCTTCTAATACATCTACACCTGCGTCTTTATAAGTAGTTTTCATAATAACTCCTCCTAGTTTCCTATTTCCATTGGATACTTTCCACTAAAACATGCCGTACATAAGCTTAGATTAGCGTCACTACATGATTCATTTAACCCCTCTAGACTTAAGAAAGATAGAGAATCTGCACCTATTACTTGTCTTATACTTTCTACAGAATTGTTTGCTCCAATTAGGTTCTTTTTATCTGGAGTATCTATACCAAAGTAACAAGGATTTGTTACACTAGGAGAACTTATTCTTATATGAACTTCTTTTACTCCTGCTTGTTTCAGTAGAGTTACTATATTTTTCATAGTAGTGCCTCGAACTATAGAATCATCTACTAATATGATTTTCTTCCCTTCTATAGTACTTTTTAGAGGGCTTAGTTTAAGTTTAACTTTCATTTCACGTCTTTCTTGAGTAGGTTCTATAAAGGTTCTCCCTACATATCTATTTTTTATTAAGCCTTCTGCAAAAGGAATTCCCGACTCTTGTGAATATCCCATGGCTGCTATTCTTCCTGAATCAGGCACATCCACCACTAAATCTGCATCTATCTTATTTTCCCTTGCAAGTATTTTTCCAGCTTTTAACCTACTCATATAAACACTTTGATTATCTATTTCTGAATCTGGTCTTGCAAAATAAACGAATTCAAAGGAACATAGTGCAGACTTTTTAGGAGTTGTTTTGTAACTTTCTACCACATCGCCATTAATAACTACAATTTCTCCTGGTTCTATATTTCTAATGATCTGTCCCTCTAATACATTTAGTACACAACTTTCAGATCCTAATATATATCCATTTTTATTTTTTCCAAGAACTAATGGTCTAAGACCATGCGGGTCTCTCATGCCTATTAATTTGTCTTCACATGTTAGGACTACAGCATAAGCACCTTTGATTGTTTCCATAGTTTTCTTTATACCGTCTACAATATTATCTTTAGTATACTTTTTTATTAAAACTCCTATTACTTCACTATCATTAGTAGTTTTAAATTCATAGCCTTCTTTCACTAATTGGTCTTTCAATTCATCTGTATTTACTAGGTTTCCATTATGGGCAAATCCAAATGTTCCTTTTGTATAATCCACATCTAGGGGTTGAGCGTTACTAGCTAAACTTTCTCCCGTAGTAGAATATCTTACATGTCCTATACCAATGTTACCACGTAATTCTTTAATTATACTTTCATTAAAAACATCTTGTACTAATCCCATTTCTTTATAACACTTTATGGCACCATCTTTGTTTACTAATATACCAGCACTTTCCTGTCCCCTATGCTGAATAGAGTGCAGTCCAAAGTATATATTTTCAGCTGTAATAGTTTCATCATTACTATATATACCTACAACACCACATTCTTCATTTAACTTATCTAAAAACATAACCTTCACCCCCATGAATTAATAAGGTTACCAAAAAGATAGGCATACTTAATTTAATGTACTATACTATTATAGTAATAATATAAAACCCTACTTTTTCAGTAACCTCTTATTCCTGCTGTCTATTCCATCCTACTTAATACTTCTTTATAAGCTTCT
Source organism: Anaeromicrobium sediminis (assembly GCF_002270055.1). Taxonomy (NCBI): domain Bacteria; kingdom Bacillati; phylum Bacillota; class Clostridia; order Peptostreptococcales; family Thermotaleaceae; genus Anaeromicrobium; species Anaeromicrobium sediminis. Next base: position 35,915 of record NZ_NIBG01000008.1, read on the forward strand.
TCTATACTTCCTAAATCTCTTCTAAACCTATCTTTGTCCATTTTTTCGTTAGTATTCACATCCCAAAGTCTGCAAGTGTCAGGAGATATTTCATCAGCTAAAACTATTTCACCCTTGTAGATTCCAAACTCTAATTTGAAATCTATTAAGTTTAATCCTTTTTCCTTAAAGAAATCTATTAAAATAGTATTAATTTTTCTAGTATAGTTTTTAATAGTTTCTACTTGTTCTTTCGTAGCTAATTTTAAAGCTTGAATATGATCTTCATTTATAACAGGATCACCGTATTCATCAGCTTTATAGCAGAATTCTAAAATAGGAGTTTCAAGTTTTGTTCCCTCTACAAATCCTAATCTCTTACAAATAGAACCAGCTGCTGTATTTCTAACTATAACCTCTAGTAGTACTATATCTACAGCTTTTACCAAAGAGTCTCTATCTGATAATAGTTTTTCAAAGTGAGTTGGGATACCTTGTTCTTTTAAGATGTTAAATAAAACTGCTGATATTTTGTTATTTATAACACCTTTATCTGCAATTTGCCCTTTTTTTTCACCATTAAAAGCTGTAGCATCATCTTTGTAGTGAATTATATATTTATCAGGTTCTTCTGTCTTAAATACTTGCTTAGCCTTTCCTTCATAAAGCATTTCTAACTTTTGCATATTAACATCCCCCTAAGCTTGCATCATCTGCAATTACTTTCTTTCTCATTTCTTCTCTATAATTTTCTAAGGCATCCCCTAGGTTTTTATATTTTAAACTCATCATTTCTAAAGCTAGAAGACCTGCATTTTCAGCTCCATTAATTGCCACTGTAGCAACAGGAATTCCACTTGGCATTTGTACTATAGATAAAAGTGAATCTAACCCATCCATTGTAGATGATTTTATTGGTAATCCTATTACAGGTAGTGTTGTGAATGATGCTATTACTCCCGGTAAGTGAGCTGCCTTTCCTGCTGCTCCTATTATTACATCATATCCATTTTCCTTTGCTCCTTTAACAAACTCTGCTGCTATATCTGGAGTTCTATGGGCTGACATTACTCTAGTAGTAACCTCCACACCAAAATTTTTTAGTAAATCTTCACACTTCTTTACTACTTCATAATCTGACTTACTTCCCATTAAAATTGCAACCTTCATTTTAGCCTCTCCTCCATTTTAATTTTAGGTAACAAAAAGACAGTTAACCAATTTAAATAAGTTTATCTCTTAAAAATATCATCTTAATTTAAGCATAAAATTATTCATTAAATCACACTGGTTAACTGTCCTAAAATATCTTCTCTTTAGAACATATACTTAGCTATGGAACATATATTTAGCTATGAACATTACAGCAACCACATACATCATAGGATGTATTTCCTTACTTTTCTTAGCTAATACTTTTAGTACTACGAAAGAGATAATTCCAAAGGCAACTCCTTCTGAAATACTATAAGTAAGTGGCATAAGAATAATTGTTAAGAAAGCTGGTATAGATTCTGTAAAGTCATCAAAATTTATTTTAGTAACAGGACTCATCATGAAAAGTCCTACTAATATTAGTACTGCTGCTGTAGCTTGTGTTGGTACTGCTAATAAAATTGGTGATAACACTAATGATACTAGAAAAAGTATTCCTGTAGTTAATGCTGTAAGACCTGTTCTTCCTCCTTCAGCTACTCCTGATGCACTTTCAACAAAAGTAGTAACTGTACTAGTTCCAAGCATTGATCCCACTGTAGTTCCTATGGCATCTGCAAATAATGCTTCCTTCGCCTTAGGTAATTTTCCATTTTCATCAATCATATTAGCTTTAGTAGATACACCTACTAATGTTCCTATAGTATCGAATAAATCTACAAATAAGAATGTGAATACTACTGCAAACATTTCAAAAGAAAATACCTGATCCATAGATACAAACTTAAATAAAATTGGCTTAATTGTTGGAGGCATACTTACTATAGCCTCTGGCATAACAGTTTTTCCTATGAATGCTCCTCCTATAGTTATTATAACCATACCCATTAATAGGGCTCCCTTTACACCTTTTATTAATAAATATCCAGTAATTAAAATTCCACCTAGTGCTAATAACACTCCAGGATCCTTTAAACTTCCAAGACTAACTAATGTTGCATCGTTATTTACTATGATACCTGCGTTTTGAAACCCTATGAATGCTATGAAAAGACCAATTCCTACACTTACTGCATTTTTCACTGCCATAGGCATCCCATTTACTATGGCCTCACGTACATTAGTTAAAGTTAAAATAATAAATATAATTCCTTCTATTAAAACTGCTGTTAAAGCAAACTGCCAACTATATCCCATTCCTATAACTACACTAAATGCAAAGAAGGCGTTAAGTCCCATCCCCGGCGCCAATGCAAAAGGTAGATTAGCTAAAAATGCCATTACTATAGTTGCAAATGCTGCTGATAATGCTGTAGCTGTAAATAGTGCTCCCGTGTCCATACCTGTTGCACTTAAAATTGATGGATTAACTATAAGTATATATGCCATAGTCATAAATGTAGTAATCCCAGCCATAATTTCAGTTTTTACAGTTGTGTTGTTTTCAGATAACTTAAATATGCTATCTAACATTCCTTTTTCTGATGTTTGTTTTCTAAGTTCCATAATAATCCTCCCACTAACCTAAGATATAAAATAAGATAATAAATAAGATGTAAAATAAGATAAAATTAAAGCCCCTATAGAAAACCATCACTATCAGTGAAATATTCTCCATAGGGGCTACCCGTATGTTATTCATGTTAAAACATGAATTCTTCTCAGAATAAAAAATATAATTCTAAGTTTATTCCACTCATAGGCAAATCATTTATGGTGATTTGGTAGAAACGCCCAGACCTTATTACCAGGCTTATATGAGACTTTATTTAATTTTTTCAATCTTTAATACACTCTTATAATAACAAAGGTGTCCTCAATAGTCAATAGTTTTTTCGAATATTTTAATGAACTTCCTTCTCTATAGTTAGCTTTAATGCGAACTTTCAAACTTATTTCGTGCTATATAATTCGTTTAAATGTTTTTAATCATGCCTAAAAGGGAATTCAGCCTCTAAATATGTACAGATCTCATATTATTCATTTGTGTTAATAATTACAAGACCACATTAAGAATATATCTTAATATGGTCCAGAATTTCACTGATAGAGCTATGCATTTTTTCTATGATTATATCTTCATATCTGACAATTCCAAGTGGACTAATTCTTACACCTATTACACCTTCCCTTGAAATATATCCATATTGTGGGTGATATAAAAATATCCATGGAGTATCTCTTACTATTATTTTTTGTATATCCTTATACATTTGAATTCTCTTTTTAGGATTTATAATCTCCTTAGCTTTGTTCATCATTTCTGTAACTTCTGGATTATTATATCCAGTAAAATCAGTAAAATTAGATGGATTAAACATTGGCTGGAGGAAATTATCCATATCTCCTGTGTCTGAAATCCACCTACTTAAAAATAAGTCACATCTACTTATTATTTCAGGATTTAAATACTTATCTGGACTTACTTTCTCTACAATACATTCAATGCCTACTTCTTTTAAGTCATCTATAATAAATTGTGCTATTTTGTTAAAGATGGTTTCACTACTTTCATCTCTAACTAAAACTTTAAGCTTTGCATTTTTTATTGAGGCACCTTTTTTATTTAAAATTTCTCTTGATAATCTAGGATTATACCCCAGACCCGCTAAATACCCATTATCAATCATATTTGGTGGCATAGGTCCCTTAGCTTCTTCTCCAAGGCCACCCAATACTTCATCAATAATTTTCTTTTTATTAACTGCCAAGTTAAAGGCTTCTTTAATTTCACTATCTTTCACAAAAATGGAGTTTGACCTCAAGTTAAATCCAGCATAATAAGTTGCCATTATACTCTTATATTGTATATCTGAAATCTTATCATTAGATAATTCTTCTATTTGGTGTTTGTTATCTATCGTAATAAAATCACACTCTTTATTTGTAAAACTATTTACTGAATTTTCGCCATCATAGTTTACAATGATTTTATCTACATATGGAATACCACCAAAGTAATCTTTAAATGCAGTTAATATACACTTTCCTTCTTCTTTACTTTCTATTATATATGGTCCACAACCAGTAAGCTTTCCTTTTTCAACATCTTCTTTACATAATATAGAACAAACATATTGACCTAAATTAAGTAAAAAACCGCTGTATGGTTTTGTTAGCTTAATGGAAATTCTATATGTGTCAATTATCTTTATTCCTATAACTTCTTTTGCTTTTCCCCCACAATATTCCACTGCACCTTCAACTTGCTCTAAAAACCATCCATTTGCCGACTTCAAGGATGGACTTAGGAGTCTCTCATAGGAATACTTTATATCTTTAGACGTTATTTCTCTACCATTATGAAATTTAGCACCTTTTCTTAAATTGAATACCCATGTCAAATTATCTTCCTCTACATACCAGCTCTTCGCAATACCTGAAGTAATTTCTCCCGTAGAACTAATCAATAATAATCCCCCGTGAACGTTATATAAAATTTGAGCACTTTGCGCATCGAAAGCTAATTGAGGATCATAAGTTAGTGGTTTAGAACTTAAATAGGTTTTAAGGACTGATTCATTTTTCTCTGTTTCTTCAATATTATCTAGAAGCTTTGTAGATATACTTTGAAGATCTTTTGAAACATCTGAAAGAATGTTCAAAGAAGTTTTTGTATACTGGGTATTTAATGATGCGGATTCTACCATAGCCATAACACTTTCTGATGTTTTATTCATTTCTTCTGTTGAAGATATAATGCTTTCAAGACTTTCAGTTTGTTTTGACACGGCTATATTTATTTCTTCTGCCACACTTGTAGTGGTTCCCACAGCGCCTATAATATTATTAAATACACCTTTCATATTATTTGCAATTTCATTACCCTCTAATACTTTGTTCATACTTTTATTCATAACATCAATGGTCTCATCGATACTTTCATTTATTTCATTAATAGTATTTGAAATCTGCTCTGCTGATTCAGAACTTCTTTGAGCTAGCTTCTTAACCTCTTGAGCAACTACTGCAAAGCCTCTTCCAGCTTCTCCAGCCCTTGCTGCTTCAATGGACGCGTTTAATGATAATAAATTTGTATGATTTGCTATATCCTTTATAATTGCAAGCATATCATTTATATGAGCTGACTTTAAGCTCAAATCATTTACGACTTCTTTTGCATTTTGTACGGATATTTCAATCTCACTCATAGCTTTTATGGAGTTATCTACCGCCATATTACCTTCTTTGGCTATCCCCATAGTTTCTTCAGCTATAACCTTTGAATTTTCTGTACTTGAAAAAACCTCTTCTGCTAATGCTGTATAATTACTAATTTCACTTACAACATTTTCTATTGATTCCATTTGTACTTCTACATTATTAGAAATATCATGTATGATTCCTATTAGGTTTTCACCTGCAAAAGCAGTGTCTTCAATTTTTTCATTTATCCTATTTACTATGCTCCTTTGATTGTTTTTCAAAAGGCCTATTTCATCCATTTTCTTTCCACTACACGCAACTTCATTGGCAGTTGTCTGCTCAATAGCTTTACTCTCTAATTTCTTTTTATCTTTTTTCCATTTGAACATTAAATTCCCCTCATTTCATCAACTCACCATTATAATTCTACAATCTTTCTCTTTATCCTGTAAAATATTTATTTATATACTAAATTATAGCAATATTGTAAAAAAGTAAAGACTTTTTGCGTAAATCATTTCATTGTTTAATAATGCTAAATATAGAGATGCAAACTAAATTTCACCCTATAAATTTCTAATAACTAAAATAGCCCCATATAATATGGGGACTATTTTAGCTTATTTATATCTTAATTTATGGGATGGCTATAATTTAAAGGAAATATTCTACTCCATTTTTGAATATATCTTCGTATTGTTCTTCTTCCACATTTATAGCAGTATTATTTCTCATTCTTTCACTATGGGCCATTTTACCAAGAATACGACCATCTGCACTAGTTATACCTTCTATGGCATACATGGATCCATTTGGATTATATTCTATATCATAAGTAGGATTATGATCTAAATCCACATATTGAGTTGCAACTTGGCCATTTTCAATTAATTTCTCTATTAGTTTCTCACTACCTATGAATCTACCTTCTCCATGGGATATGGCTATATTGTGTGTATCTCCCACATTAAAGGAGCTATACCATGGTGATTTATTAGATACTACTTTAGTTTTTACTATTTTAGACATATGTCTTCCTATATTATTGTAGGTTAATGTCACATCATCTTCCTCTATTGTTCTAATTTCTCCATATGGAAGTAATCCTAATTTTATTAGGGCTTGGAAACCATTACATATACCTAACATAAGACCATCTTTATTTTTTAGCATATTCATTAAACTATTGCTTATTTTAGGATTTCTAAATACAGTACTTATAAACTTACCTGAACCATCAGGCTCATCCCCTGCACTAAATCCTCCTGGAATCATGATTATTTGTGATTGCTCTATTTCATTAGCTAATTTGTCTATAGATTCCTTTATATAATTTGGATTCAAATTATTAAATACAAAGGATTCTACTTGAGCTCCAGCCTTTTTAAATGCATTCATACTCTCATATTCACAATTTGTTCCTGGGAATACAGGTACTAAAACCCTAGGCTTTGCAATTTTTATTCTAGATTTTTTCTTTTTATCAGATACATATTCTATATTCTTCATCTCACCATTTGCTTTTTCATCTACAGGAAATACTTTTCTCAGTGGTTTTTCCCAAGTTTCAATAAGAGAATCTACACTTACAGATTCACCATTCACATGTACCATTTCATCTTCTGTAGTCGTTCCTATTATTTTGTAATTATATCCCTCAAATAACTCCCCTACATTATAATCCTTATCTATTTCTAATAAGATGTTTCCATAGCTTACTTCAAATCCATCTTTCAGTACGTCATCATTAAATTGGATACCTATTTTATTTCCAAAACACATCTTAAGGGCACTTATTATGCTTCCACCATTTTTAACACTAGCCATAGATAATATTTTCTTTTCTTCATTTAATTCAGATATTTTTTCAAAGTTTTTCTTTAGCTCGTCAAAATCTGGAATATTATTCTCATTAACATTAGTTCTTAACTCCACAAGGGTAGAACCCATTTTTTTCATTTCCGCTGAAACAACTTTTTCTATGTCCATAGTATTTACAGCAAAGGTTATTAAAGTAGGTGGTACATGGATTTCATTAAAAGATCCTGACATGCTATCCTTTCCACCAATAGAACCTATACCAAATTCCTTTTGAGCTTTATAGGCTCCAAGTAAACAACTAAATGGTTTTCCCCAATTTTTGGGATCTTCACCTAGTTTCATGAAGTACTCTTGCATACTAAGTCTTACTTTTTTATAATCTCCACCTAGTGCCACAATTCTAGTTAGGGCTTCTATTACAGAGTATATTCCACCATGATATGGACTTTGTCTACATATATTAGGATTATATCCATAGGACATAATAGATGCAGTACCACATTCTCCATCATATACTGGAATTTTAAATGCCATACCTTCTTGAGGTGTTAATTGATATTTTCCTCCAAGTGGCATTAATATACTATTTCCACCTACAGTGGAATCAAACTTTTCTATTAATCCTCTTTTTGAGCACACATTTAAACTCTTAAGCTTATCCACTATGCCATCTATAGTAACTGGATTTTCCACCTTTTCAAAAACTTCCGGTGATTCAATTGATATATTAGTATTTCCCCTTACTCCATTAGTATCTAAGAATGAACGGGCCATATCTAGAACTACCCTATCCTTATTCTTCATTCTTATTCTACCAGTATCAGTTATGTGAGCTACTATAGTAGCTTCCACATTTTCTTCTATACTATAGGAAATAAATTCATCCACATTTTCCTTATCTAATACTAGGGCCATTCTCTCTTGAGACTCTGATATGGCAAGTTCTAGAGAATTTAGTCCCTCATACTTCTTAGGTATTCTATCTAAATATATATCTAAACTATCACTTAACTCGCCAATGGCAACACTTACTCCACCAGCTCCAAAGTCATTACACTTTTTAATTAATCTACTAGCCTTTTCATTTCTAAAAAGTCTTTGTATTTTTCTCTCCATTGGAGCATTTCCCTTTTGTACTTCTGCTCCACATAACTCTATGGATTGTATGTCATGAGCCTTTGATGAACCTGTAGCTCCACCACAACCATCACGACCAGTTCTTCCTCCTACTAAAAGGACCACATCTCCCTCTTTAGGCTCTAATCTTACTACATTTTCCTTTTTATTAGCTGCAATTACTGCTCCTACTTCCATTCTCTTTGCTAAGTATCCTTCATCATATACTTCATCAACAAAGCCTGTAGGTACGCCTATTTGATTCCCATAGGAACTATATCCATTGGCAGCTTCCGTAGTGATTTTTATTTGTGGTAACTTTCCTTCTAAAGTATCCTTTATATCTACTGTAGGATCTCCACTACCAGTAATTCTCATAGCTCCATACACATAACTTCTTCCTGATAGAGGGTCTCTTATAGCTCCACCTAAACAAGTGGATGCACCACCAAAGGGTTCTATTTCTGTTGGATGATTGTGAGTTTCATTTTTAAACATTACTAACCACTTTTCTACCCTGTCATCCACTTTTACATCTACTTCTATACTTGCTGCATTTATTTCAGAACTTTCCTCTAAGTCATTTAGCATTCCATCATATCTTAATTCTTTCATATTTATTTGAGCCAAATCCATAAGACTTATTGGCTTTTTATTATTTATTCTATCTCTAGATTGAAGGTATTCCTTTAAAGTAGTCTCTATTTCTTCTTTATAGTGTCCTTCATCTATTTGAATTTTCTTTATTTCTGTTAAAAAAGTAGTATGTCTACAATGATCTGACCAATAAGTATCTATAACTTTTAATTCTACTATAGTAGGATTTCTTTTTTCTTCATCTTTAAAATACCTTTGACAAAATAGTAAATCCTGAAACTTCATGGCAAATCCAATTTGATTATAATAGGATTTTAATTCTTCTTCATTCATATCTATAAAATCTTTTACTATAATATCTTCATCTTCGTTTACAGTATTTTCTTCCATTATATATGTGTTTAAATCCATCTCTCTGGAATCTACTTCATTAATTAAATGATTTTTTATTTTATTTTTTTGATCTTCATTTAATTTACCCTCAATTATTATTACTCTTCCCGTGTGTACATTTATATTTTCTTCCTTTATAAGTTTTACACATTGAATAGAAAAATCTTTTCTTTGATCATATTGTCCTGGTAAATATTCTATTCCAAATGCAAAATCCTCTTCAGCTTTAGAAAATTTTTCCTCATATAAACAATCTACAGGTGCTTCTGCAAATATGGTATATTTTGCTTTTTCATAGGTTTCTTCACTTATATTTTCTATAACATATCTATTTAAAACTCGTACATTCTCTACTTCTTCCATGTTTAAATTTTCTTTTAAATCCCTATATATACCTTTAGCTGCTACTTGAAATCCCTTTTTCTTTTCAACATAAAGTACTTTCATCTCTTCACCCCACTGTTATATATGAAAATAAATTTTTACTTTTCTTATGCTTTTATTTTATATGGTTTTGTGATATAAATAAAATTAATAGTTTTAATATGTAATATAAGTATCACTAATACTAAAGTTAAAGTGGAGGTTTAATATGAACATTAACTATGATTATTATAAAATTTTCTATCACGTAGCTAAAAATCTATCCTTTTCTAAAAGTGCCAATGAATTATACATTTCTCAATCTGCCGTTAGTCAGTCCATAAAAACATTAGAAGACAAATTGGGAATAAGCTTGTTTCTTCGACATAAACGAAAGATCACATTGACAAAAGAAGGCGAAAAACTCTTTGAGTATATAAAGCCAGCCATAGAAAACATAATAAGTGGAGAAAACTTAGTAAAAAGCATTAAAACCTTAGAATCTGGCCAAATAACCATTGGAGTAAGTGACACTCTATGTAGATATTATTTACTAGATTGTCTAAAAACATTTAATAATTTATATCCTCACATAAAAATAAAGATTATAAATAAGCCTTCTCCTAAAACTATAGAATTGGCCCTGTTAGGTGAGTGTGATTTTAGTATAGTTAATTTAACTGAATCAACTTATATTGATCTAACTATACATATTATAAAAGAATCTAAACTTACTTTTATTGCTTCCCATAAATTTGAGCATTTAAAGGATATATCCTTGTCCTTAGAAGATTTGATTAAATATCCCATATTAATGCTGAGTAAAAATTCTACTACGAGAAAGGTTTTTAATAAGTATTTAGAAAAATCAAATCTACATATAACTCCAGAGTTAGAGTCAGAGAGTATGGGCCTACTTGTAGATTTATGTAAAATAGGCTTAGGCATAAGCTTAGTGTCAGAAGACTCTATATTAAAGGAAAAAAAAGAAGAGATCTTTATGCTAGACATAAAAGAAACTCTTCCTCAAATAAGTATTGCCCTAGTTCATAATAAAAATATTCCCCTATCCCATAGTGCAAATACATTCCTTGATTTAATAAAAAGAAACTATAATACCAGATAATGCTCCCATGGCCATTACAGAAACCACTGTGATGGCTATTATTTTTCTAGTCTTATCTTTTATCATATCTTATCTCTCCTCATCCTTTAATATGTTTATATTTATTAATTCCATAGGATTTTAAATCCAATTAGTATGATACTTATATCTGCCAATATATGAACTATCCAAGAGTTTATGAAATTTTTACTCTTAGTATTTAAATAGTTAAATACTATACCTATTACCATTAAGGATATTATACATAATATTATTAAGTATATATTAAACCAACTCTTTATCATTCCCATATGATAAAGGGCAAATAAGGCACTTGAGTATATGTAGGCCATATACTTATTTCCTTCTTCATATATATTTAAAAATATAAATCCCCTAAAGAAAAACTCTTCTAAAAAGGAATTTACAAATATTATATATAGTCCTATGTATATGAAATTATTCTTATTTACTTTTATTTTATTTAATTGGTCTACTAGATTTTGTGTATCTATATATTTAGCAAATATAATATATCCTATTATTACAATAGTAAATGAACAGAAACCTAGAATCAAGCCCAGTTTTAACCTCTTTAGCTGAAATTTACCTAAGTGCAAACTATTCTTTATGTTTTTCTTTTTTACTATTTTAATATATAAATATGGAATAAGTGTGAATAATACTATTTTACATGTACTTTTCACAAAATAGTTCACATTTAAAATTTGTTCTATTATATACATACTAATACATATAACTAATGATAAATATATGACTTTCTTTGAATTTTTCATGAAGATACCTATTCAAATAAATCTTCCATCATATTTTTTACTTCCTCTTTCAATCTATTAGTTCCTTCTTCATCTACAATAAATTTTCCGTCCTTTACAACTAATACATCCCCCTCTTTAACGGGCTCATTTATTTGATTTTTATTTATTTTAACCATTTCCCTATCTTCTCTTTCCCCTATGACCATATTATCTTCTATTCTATCTACAATAATTTTCATGTGCCTTAGACCTCCTATTTATAACTCTGTAATTTCTTGTAAAGAAATATGTAATACTTCCCTTAATATTAATTATAACTCTTATCCTATATTTTAGTACATAAGAAACAAAAGATATATAGTTCAGATGGCCATACAATAGAAACACAATTTTTCGTAAATAAATAATAAAAAATATTAATTTTTCAAAATAATTGATAAACTTATAGTAATATTTTATAATGGATATAATAGAAATAATTATTTGTTGTATAACCTAACGAAAGGAAGTACCTAAATGATAGCAACCCAAAGATTGGAAAAAATAAAGGAAATACTATTAATAGAAAGAACTGTAGATATTCACAAACTTCGCTCTATTCTTAATGTGAGCGACGTTACCATCCGTAAAGATTTAGCTGAATTGGAAAAGCAAGGCTTTTTAATAAAGACTAGGGGCGGTGCCACACTAGCAGAAGTTTCTACTCAAGAAATCACCCACTCCTCTTCTATTCTCAACTATGATTTGAAAGATTATATTGCTACTATTGCTGCAAATACCATAGAAGATGGAGATACTATTTTTTTAGGTTCTGGTGCTACCTGCTATTTGCTTGCACAAAAATTAAAGCATAAAGATGTAACCATAATCACAAATAATATTAGTGCATTATATGAATTAACCCCTCATTTAAAAAGAGTATTTTTAATTGGTGGAGAGTTACTTTATAGAGAAAATATGATTTCATCCAGTAGTGAGAAGGTGGATGATTATTTTAAAGACATTTATGTGAATAAAGCATTTACCAGTATATCAGGTATTGATCTAATGGCTGGTCTTACTGTAGATCATACCCTAAGTACCTTTGTCTATAAGCAAGTACCTAATATTACAAAATGTTGGACCCTACTTGCAGATCATATGAAATTTAATAAAATAGCACTTTTTCAAGTAGGCACTATAGAGACTCCAGATCGAATTATTACTAACCAAATTGATGATATTTATAAAAATGCATTTTTAGAAAAGGGTGTAGAAGTCATTACAGAATAATGGCTTCTTTGTTTTATTAATATTAAGGAGGTCTATTATGTTAACAAATTTACGTGAAATCCTAAAGGATGCTATGAATAACAACTATATTATTCCTGGTTTTAATGTTTTTGGATATGAAGATGCTAGTGCAGTCATTAAAGCAGGAGAAAAGATGAATGCTCCTATTGTATTATTAACCCATAAAGCAGCAAGGAAATATATGCCCATATCATATACAGCTCCTCTTTTTAAAGCAATGGCCGAGAAAGCTAGTATTCCCGTATGTCTTCAATTAGAACATGCAAAAGACTTTCAAATAATAGAAGAGGCCATAGAACTTGGTTATACCTCAGTAATGTATGATGGTTCTCAACTTCCACTAGAAGAGAATATTAGAAATACAAAAAAAGTAATCCAGCTTGCCCATTCTTTTAATGTGAGTGTTGAAGCTGAAATTGGTTCTGTAGCTTATGAGGATATCTATCAGGACAATGCTTCCATATACACATGTCCTTTAGAGGCTGAACAATTTGTGAACGAAACCAAAGTAGATGCATTGGCCATTGCCATCGGAACAGTCCATAGGCAGCAACAACAAAGTGCCCACATACAATATGAACGACTTAGTGAAATTGAAAAAGTAACGAATACACCCCTAGTACTACATGGTTCTTCTGGTATTTCCCATGAAGATTTGTCAGAATTATCAAAAACTAAAATTTCTAAAGTCAATATTGGTACAGCTCTTCGTACTGCTTTTGGTGATGCTTTAAAAGAAGAGGTGTTAAATGAGGATCATCTCTATAATCGAAAGGATTTATTCAAAGGTCCAATGGAAGCAGTTCAGAAAGTTGTCATGGAAAAGTTATCTGCATTGGGCTTTTAAAAAATATATTTTATTAAAGAGGAGGCTTTTTTATGGAAAAAATAAAGATTGGTATTGTAGGCTTAGGAAAACTTGGTTGGAAGCATGCTGAAAACATTGCTCATAAAATTCCCCATGCTGAATTAATAGCAGCTTGTAGTGCAACAGAAGAAAAAATAGAAAAAGCTAAGAAAGAATTAGGTATTACATATGGATATACTAATTATGAAAAAATGGTTCAAAACCCTGAAATTGATGCCATTGCAATCATATCTCCTTCAAAATATCATTACGAGCATATTGAATTAGCTTTAAAGAATGGAAAACATATTTTTTGCGAAAAGCCCTTAGCATTAACCTTAGAGGAATGTGAAAAAATCGAAAAATTAGTTAAAGAATATCCACATCTTTATTTTATGCTTGGATTCATGAGAAGATTTGATGAATCTTATGCCTATGCAAAACAAAAGATTGATGAAGGTCTTATTGGTAAGCCATTTATGATAAGATGTTATGGGCTAGATCCTATTGATCTAGTAGATGTTGCCATTCCCTTTGCAAAAACAAGTGGTGGTCTATATCTAGATATGATGATTCACGATATTGATTTAGCTCGTTGGTATCTCCAATCTGAAGGAAAAACAGCTTATGCCCTTGGTGGATGTTATGTTCGTGATGAGTTTGCACAATATAATGACATTGATAATGGTGTAGCTCTTATAGAGTTTGACAATGGGAGTATTGGCATGTTTTATGCAGGTAGAACCTGTGCCCATGGTTATCATATAGAAACAGAAATTATAGGAACAAAAGGAAGTTTACGAATTGGTACAACTCCTGATAAAAATATGACATCTATTTTTAATGAAAATGGTGTAGTTAAAGAATGTTGTTCTAGCTTTTTAGAGCGATTTGAACAAGCTTACTTCAATGAAGTAAATTACTTTATCAATTGTTTAATCCATAAAGAAAGACCATCTGTAAAAGTTTCCGATGGCGTTCTTTCAACTAAAATTGCTTATGCGTGCCAAAAGTCTTTAGATGAAAAATCTATTATTACCATATAAATATAAAGGGTTGTTGATTATAATCAACAACCCTCTACTTTATTCTTAATAAATAAGTTTTTATATTGACCTTGTCTATAACAAATATTTATTTTAAAATCCCAATAGCTTCAATTTATTATATGCGGCCTCTTCTACTGCATCAATAGTGCTCTTTAATAATTCAAGTCGATCAAAGGCATTTGGTTTTCTTTCCATTTCTTCTCTTAAAGTACTACCAAAAGCCATTCTAAGAGCTGTTCCAATATTTACTTTACCTATTCTATAGGTAATGAGTTTTTTCATGTCTTCATCTAATATTCCTGTAGAACCATGGACAACAATTGGTGCAGGTACAACTTCTTGGATCTCTTTTAGTAAATCATACTGAATAGTTGCCCCTTGTTTTTCCATTCTATGAACATTTCCAATAGATACGGCTAAAATATCTACACCAGTCTCCCTTGCAAATATTTCTGCTTCCTCTGGCTTTGTATATACTCCCTTTATTTTTATATTTGGATCACTATATCCTACAGAGCCAATTTCAGCTTCAACACTTATATCTAATGCCTTTGCTAACTTTACAACTTCCTTAGTATTTCTTATATTTTCTTCAAGGGGAAGCTGAGAACCATCATACATAACAGAAGTATATCCTGCTTTAATAGCGCGGGCGATTAATTCATAACTTTTAGCATGATCAAGATGTATGCATACGGGAACTTTTGCATTTCTTGCCAACCTACAAAATAAGTCTGCATAAAACTCTAAAGGCATATAATCTACTGCATCCTTATTACTCATAAGAATAACTGGTGCATTTAATTTTTCAGCCGCTCTAATAACAGCTGAAGCGTCCTCATATCCAAATACATTAAATCCTGCAACGGCACAATTTTTATCAGCTGCTTGTTGGGTAATTTCTCTTAGACTCACTAACATATGACAATCCCCCTATTCTTTTTTTGCTGTAGCAATAAAATCCTCAATTTGACCTACTGTAGGCATTGATGCAGAACAACTATTTGTAGTAATAACAATAGAAGCTGAAGCAGCTCCAAATTCCATGGCTTTAGCTATATTAAAATCATTTATTAAACCATAAATAAGTGCTCCTGCATAAGAATCTCCTGCTCCGAAAGTTTTAAGTGGTACAACAGGGAATACAACCCCTTTAACCTTATCGCCCTCATCTGTATATGCATAGGACCCTTCTTTTCCATGCTTGATGATTACAATCTTTGCATTATAGTCAAACCAATGTTTAGCCGTCACAAAATCATCCTTAGTTTCAGGACTTGTTAAATGTTCTATAGTATCAAACTCTTCCCTTGTGCCTATTATGACGTCACTTTTTTCAGCGGCTAAACTATAATAGACAGCAGTTTCTGCTTCTGATTTCCATGTATATGGACGATAATCTATATCAAAAAATACTACTACACCATGCTTTCTTGCATATTCTAAAGCTACAAACACAGCTTCCCTTGAAGGACTTGCTGCAAGGGCTGTTCCTGAAATTAATATGGCTTTTGATTTTTTTATATATTCTTCTGATATATCCTCTGGTTCTATTTTTAAATCTACTGCATTATTTCTATACATGATTAAACTACACTCAGATGGAGATTTCACTTCTGTAAACGCAAGGCCAGTCTTCGCTCCTGATTTATCTACTACAATACCATTTGTGTCTATGTTATTTTCTTTTAAATAGTTTGTAATATATGTTCCAAATTGATCATCTGCAACTCTTCCTATGAATCCTGTTTTAAGATCTAATCTAGATGTGGCAACTGCTATATTAGCAGGAGAACCTCCCACATATCTTGTAAAGGTTATACTCTCTTCTAAAGGACGATTGATTTCATTTGGATTCAAATCAATTCCAAGTCTTCCAACAGCAATAAGGTCAAGTTCTCTATCTGATTGAAATTTTATATGATTCATTTTTTGTGCCTCCCCTTTAAATCTTACCCTTAATGGAAAGATTCTCGAAAAATCCCTAGAAAAGATATTATCTCTTCTATCATCTCCATATAACGGACCATAGAGTTGTTAGGATTTTTGAGAACCTTACTTATATTGTTTATCTCATTTCTTTATGCACTTTTACCTTGATGTTTTATATACCAGTTTTTTCTTGGATGAATTTTCTTGCTTTAATAGCATATTCTAGTGGATCTGCCTTTGCTGGATCTTGTTCTGCTTCAATAACAATCCATCCCTCATAGTTATTTTCACCTAATATTTTAAATACTCCGTCCCAATCTACCATGTCTCCATCTCCAGGAACTGTGAAAATACCTTCTTTTACACCTTGTAAGAAACTTAAATCTTCTTTTTTCACTCTTTCTAATACTTCACTTCTAACATCTTTAAAGTGTACGTGTCTTACTCTCTTAACATATTTTTCAAGTAGTGCTACTGAATCTTCCCCTGCAAAAGTTGCATGACCTGTATCAAATAGAAGTGGAACTAATTGTGGATCTGTCATATCCATAAGTCTATCTAATTCATCTAAAGATTGAATACCTGTACCCATATGATAATGGTAAGCAATTTCCATATCCTTTTCCTTTGCAAGTCTTCCTAATTCTTCAAGACCCCTTGCAATCTTTTCAAATTGTTCATCAGTTAAAATTGGAGCCTTTTTAAATAGAGGTACATCTTCATATCCTTGAATACTTACGCCCACTTCTGCTAAACCTATCACTTTAGCACCTAATGCATGTAAAAAGTCTCTATGCTTTTTAAAGTTTTCTATTGTTTCTTCCATTGGTTTTGTAGTAAACTCACAGCTAAACCAAGCATTACAAATTCTCATTCCTCTAATATCTAATGCCTTTTTTAATGTATCTAAATCCTTTGGATACTTGTTTCCAATCTCACTTCCTGTAAATCCTGCTAATGCCATTTCACTTAAACATTGTTGATAAGTTAATTCTCCACCTAATTCAGGAAGATCATCATTTGTCCAGTTTATAGGTGCACATCCAAAATGTAATTTTTCTTTATTAAACATATTCTTTTTCCCCCTTATTAATATGGTCTACACTTAGTAACCATTTCCTTCATATTTACTGCAGCCATCTCTACTCTCTTATCTTCAGCAACTTGTGCTGTTCCAACTCTCCAAAATGTTTCATAGGCACCAGTCATAGTTCCTGGTAATACTTTTATTTCTATCAATGTAGAAATTGTGTCCTTCTTAGAAGCCTCGATTGCTTCTTTTAATTCTTCTAACGTGCTTACTCTATAAGCTTTTGCACCATAACCCTCTGCAATAGTTGCATAGCTTACAGGTATATAAGACCCATTTAATGTATTATCTTCTCTATATCTAAACTCTGTTCCAAAGGTATTAATTCCCTGAGATCTTTGTAAGTTGTGAATACATTGATGTCCATTATTATCAAATAATAATATATTGATCTTTTTACCTTCTTGCAGACTCGTATGTAGATCCGAGTGACCCATCATGAATCCACCGTCTCCTACAAATGTGTATACTTCTCTTTCTGGTTCTGCAATTTTTGCACCAAGTGCACCAGAAACTTCATAACCCATACAAGAGAAACCATATTCAAGATGATAAGTATCAGCAACAGTTGGTCTCCATACCCTTTCTAAGTCTGAAGGTAAACTTCCTGATGCAGAAACAATGATTGCATCTTCATCTAATAATTTGTTAAGCTCAGCTAATACTCTTGTTTGTGAAAGACCTTCTTCTAATTCAATATTTTCAAATCTTTCCCATTCCTTATTCCACTCTTCTTTTGCTTCCTGGATTTCAGTAGTATAAGCAGATTCATATCCTTTTTCTTCTAATGCTTTCTTTATAGTAGCTAAAGCATCCTTAGCATCTGCCACAACACTCATGGACTCCATTTTTGTTGCATCCATTGCATTTACATTTATAGAAAGAATCTGAACGTCTTTATTTTGATATGCAAATTTTGAAGAAGTAACAAAGTCATTTAACCTTGTTCCAACAGCTATAATCAAATCTGCGTCCTTTGCAATTAAGTTTGCAGCAAGTGTTCCACAAACACCACCGCCACCTAAATTCATTTCATGCTCCCATGAAATTGTTCCTTTTCCTGCTTGTGTTTCAGAAAATGGAATATTAAACTTTTCTGCAAAAGCCTTTAATTCTTCACCAGCTCCACTGTAGCGCACCCCTCCACCGCAGATCATCATAGGCTTTTTCTTACTAGTAATTAATTCTACTGCTCTATTTAATGCATTTTCAGTAATTCTTCTACGCTCTATATAATGTACTCTCTTTTTAAAGAATTCTACTGGATAGTCATAGCTTTCTCCTTGTACATCCTGTGGTAGTGATAATGTAACAGTTCCTGTTTCTGCTGGATCAGTAAGGACTCTCATGGCATTAATAGCTGCTGTCATTAATTGTTCCGGTCTTGAAATTCTATCCCAATACTTACTAACAGGTTTGAAAGCATCACTAGCTGTCACATTATAATCTGTAGCATCTTCTACCTGTTGTAGAACTGGGTCTGGCTGTCTACAAGCATATGAATCTGATGGTAATAGTAATAGTGGAATACGGTTTACTGTTGCTGTTCCTGCAGCAGTTACCATGTTTAATGATCCAGGTCCTATTGATGCAGTACATGCAAAAATTTCTTTTCTATTTTTTTGTTTTGCATAAGCCATAGCTACATGGGCAATCTCTTGTTCATTTTTTCCTTGATAAAAAACCATCTCATTTTTATACTGGTCAAGGGCTTGGCCTAATCCAACTACATTACCGTGTCCAAATATTCCAGTTACCCCTTTAACAAATTTGTTTTCTTTTCCATCTACAGATACATATTGATTGTTTAAAAACTTAACCAGTGCTTGTGCCATTGTTAGTCTAACAGTTTGCATATTCAGTTCTCCTCCCTTTACCATTCCCTACATGATCCAAACTCGTTCAGCCTACTAAATAAGCTTTTGCTTTTTATATTTATCTTTCTCATGTACGAAATATTCTTTATTTATTATTTTGTTTAGTTTCGTTTTTTTATTATTATTTTTTATTTCTTCGTTTTAATTTTATAGTTTTTCTTTTTCTTTTGCAATATATTTTTTATATTTTTTTGATTTATTTTTTATTTTTAAATTTTCATTATATTTCTATTTCATATTATACAAATTTCTGATTCATTCACTTATCTTTTAAAATCCTATACTTACACCACCATCAACAGGTAGTATTACGCCATTTACAAATTGTCCAGCTTTAGAGCAAAGATATACTGCTGCCCATCCAATATCTGCAGGCTCTCCAAATTTGCCCATAGGTGTACGTCCTAAAATCTTATCTTTTCTTCCATCATCTCCATCTAGTGCTTTATGTAACATAGGCGTTTCAATCCAACCTGGAGCAATGGCATTTACTCGAATCCCATCACATGAAATTTCAGCTGCCAATGAACGTACCATTCCTAAATATGCTGATTTAGCAGCTGCATAGGATATTACATAAGGTATTCCAAAAATAGATGCCATGGAAGCCGTAAATAAAATATTTCCCTTTCCTATCTTTTTCATGGAAGGTATTATAGCTCTAGTTAGGGCAAAGGCTCCTAAAACATGTACATTGAGGATCTTTTCAAAATCTTCATCTGTTATATTTTCAATAGGCTTTTTCACATGTACCCCTGCATTATTTACTAATATTGTAATTTCTCCAATGTTCTCTCTAATTTCTCCTATAAAATCATTTGCCTTATCCGTATAGGTCACATCAAATTGTCGATATAGTGCCTTTTCTCCAAGCCTTTCACATGCCTCTTTTAACTTTTCCTCGTCCCGGCCCACAATGATTACATCTGCTCCTGCTGCAATAAAACATTGTGCCATTGCAAAACCAATACCAGTACCGCCCCCTGTGATAACAGCCCTTTCTCCCTCTAAACTAAACATTTTTCTATAATCTAACATGCTCTCATCTCCTGTCTATACTTTCCTATAGATAATCAACTTAAGTACTTGATGTATCTACTAATGTTTTTATTAATAATCATATTTTTTAAGTTAGCGGTTAGCAGTTAACAAGCATATAAACCTTTATACTAAATTTCTGCTAACAGCTAACTGCATACTGCTAACCAGTGTAAACCTAAGTTTAAACTGACAAATCTATAATAAAAAAACTACAGGATTTTAACTTTTTCCTGTAGTTTTCATATGATTTTTTTCTATTTTTCTGGCCAAATTTTTGCATTTGGATCTAATAACCATTCATGTTCTGGAATAGTTATAGGTTTAATATAAGGATTATCCTCAAGATGTGGAATAGTCCATATACAATACATGGCATAT
This sequence comes from Anaeromicrobium sediminis, assembly GCF_002270055.1. Taxonomy (NCBI): domain Bacteria; kingdom Bacillati; phylum Bacillota; class Clostridia; order Peptostreptococcales; family Thermotaleaceae; genus Anaeromicrobium; species Anaeromicrobium sediminis. The sequence continues at coordinate 56,876 of NZ_NIBG01000008.1, forward strand.
CCAGGAGCTGTAACGTGTGGATGTGTTGTACCACCTGCTAATTTCACTGCATCATTATGTTTTACTTTTACTACGTCATCTCCAACTTCTAAGAAGCCATATCCATTTTCAGGGAAAAACTTATAAAAATAAATCTCTGGTTGTGCATGATAATGCGGTGTAAATCCACCCCATTTTCCTGGGTAGCAAATTATTTCCCCTAATACAATATTAGAATCTTCATTAATAGATTTATCAATAATAGTCTTTACAACTCTTGTATTCGTTTCATTCATAGTACCAGTTCCTCTAGTTTCTACCCTAACATCTCCAGGCTTATAGAAAACTGATGGGAATTTCTTTGGATTATATTTCTTTTGTACAGATATTTCTGCCTCTCCATCTCCTGTAATCTTTACATCGACTCCAGCTGGTACATGTAAACACCATGGGTCTTCATCAAAACATGATCCACGCTTAGCTTCTACTTTATTTCCTTCCCACTCAAAGGTTACTTCTCCGAAAATAAGTAAGTAAGCTCTCTCCTTATCTTCATTGCTAACCTCTACATCACCTTTTTTCATCTTTAAAATACCATAATCCATTAACATATCACTATTTTTTCCATCTTGTTCCGTATAGCAGTTATAACCATATTCTAATTTTCCTGGTCTCATTCTTAACTCTTCTTTTCTTCCCATTTTACTTCCTCCTTGTATTTGCTGTAGGCAAGTACTCTATAAGTTTAAATATTCCTATTATCTACATTGTATTAATATTCAAAAAACTAATCAAACCGCCTAATAAAAGGTTATTATGATTTTTAATAAAGCTAGAATCCAATTCCTTTAATTTCCTTTCATTATCTTTTATTTTCTTTTTCTTTTATATTATTTTTAAAAATAATCTCTTTAAAACAATACATTAAAATAAATAATCATAACCAAAAATAACAAAAAGCAAATTTTCGTAACCTTTTTTCTTGACTGGAAAGTATATATAAATTAAAATAATTATAAAATCAGTAAATTACCTTTTAAAACGTTTTTTAGCTCTAAAATCTACTTTGTGAAAAGGTTTTCAAGACAAAAGAGAATGAACTTATCGTACTAGAATAAGAGTTTTAAAAAACACAGTAAATTAAAAATCAGTTAACTTTTCTATAAAAGGAGAGGATGTTATGAGTTTTAAAATAGGAAGTGCTCCTTGCTCCTGGGGAGTTGAGGATGCAAATGATCCCCATAATCCAGCTTGGGAAAAAGTTTTGGATGAAGCCTCCCAGGCAGGTTATAAAGGTTTAGAACTTGGGCCTTATGGATATTTACCTCAGGATGTTGAGCTACTTCAAAATGCCTTGGCACAAAGGGATTTGCAAATAGTTGCAGGAACCCTATATGATGATTTAGTTTCTCCTGAAAATTTTCAGAATATAATTTCAAAAACTCATGTTACATGTAAGTTAATATCAAAACTTCCAAAGGCATCACAGGTAGACGGTCAGAGTTATGCCACACCTTATCTTGTAATAATTGATCAGGTGAATAAAGTACGTAGTCCTTTTGCAGGACACCCTGATAAGGCACCAAGATTATCTACTGATGATTGGAATCAGATGATGAAACATATTCGTGAGATTGGAAAGATTACATCAGAAGAATATGGCATTCGCTCTGTAGTCCATCCTCACGCAGGAGGCTATATAGAATATGCAGACGAAACCATTCGTCTTTTAAATGATATTCCTTCTGAAGTAGCTGGACTTTGTTTAGATACAGGACATCTATATTATGCTTGTATGGATCCAGTGCAGTGGTTAAAAAAATATGCAGATCGTTTAGATTATGTTCATTTTAAAGATATAGATATAGCAGTTTATAAAAATGTTATTAATCGCCAAATTGGCTTTTTTGAAGCCTGTAAAGAAAATGTTATGTGTCCTATTGGAAAGGGAATCATTGACTATGAAGCAATTCATAAGACTCTCCATGAAATAAAATATAAAGGATGGATTACCATTGAGCAAGAAAGAGATCCAAGGGATGCAGATGGTAGTCTTGCTGATGTTAGGGAAAGTTTAAAATATCTAGAAAAGATAGGATATTAATATTATTAAAAATACATAAAAACAATACTAGTTTATAGGAGGATCCATTATGTTTAACGAAGAAAGAAGATTTGAACAACCTATTCGATGGGCAATGGTTGGCGGTGGCCGTGGGAGCCAAATAGGCTATATTCATCGTGCTGCAGCAGCAAGGGACAATTTATTTCAATTAGTCGCTGGTGCCTTTGATATTAACCCAGAACGTTGTATAGACTTTGGTAAAAATTTAGGAGTTGATCCTTCCCGCTGCTATTCAGATTATAAAGTAATGTTTGAAGAAGAAGCAAAGCGTGAAGATGGAATTGAAGCCGTTTCAATTGCTACTCCAAATAAATTTCATTATGAAATGTGTAAAGCTGCATTAGAAGCAGGCCTTCATGTAATCTGCGAAAAGCCACTTTGCTTCACTGTAGAAGAAGCAGAAGAATTAAAAGCCATAGCTGAAAGTAAAAATAGAGTAATAGGTGTAACCTATGGATATACAGGTTATCAAATGGTACATCAAGCACGCAAAATGATTGAAAATGGTGATCTTGGGGAAATTAGAATTATCAATATGCAATTTGCCCATGGATGGCATTCTACTGAAGTAGAAGCAAATGACCCAGGTACAAAATGGCGTGTAAGTCCTGAAGTATCAGGTCCTACTTATGTACTTGGTGATATTGGTACACATGCTTTATACCTAGCAGAAGTAATGGTTCCTGATTTAGAAATTAAAGAACTGATGTGTACACGTCAAAGCTTTATTGAGAGCCGTACTCCTTTAGAAGATAATGCCTTCGTATTAATGCACTTTGAAGGAGGTGCTGTAGGTAACCTTTGGGCATCTGCAGTAAACGCTGGTGCAATACATGAACAGAAAATCCGTGTAGTTGGTTCTAAAGCATCTATCGAGTGGTGGGATGAACATCCAAATCAACTTGTTTATGAAGTACAAGGTGAGCCAAAGCGTCTTTTAGACCGTGGACATGGCTACCTTTATAAGGATGACCCAGCAGTTGCTGCTGATCGTATTGGTTGCGGCCATGCAGAAGGTTTATTTGAATCTTGGGCAAATCTATATCATCGATTCGCTCTAGCAATGAACGCTACAAGCAAAGGAGAAACTCTTGATCACCTTTGGTTCCCTGGAATTAAAGCTGGTATTGATGGAGTTAGATTCCTAGAAAAATGTGTTGAGTCTGCCGATAACGGTGCTAAATGGGTTGATTATAAATAATTAATAAATCCCCTAATAATTGTCTTATAGATAATTATTAGGGGATTTTAGAGTTCTTAACCTTATATTAGGACACACCTATATATATTCTTACATACTATAATGTGAAACATATGAATATTAACTATGTAAGGAGATGTAATTTTATGAATCTAGAGTATATTTGCATTAGAAAACTAGAATGTGGAGATGAATATATATTTTTAGTTAGAGTAAAACGTGGTTCTTCTGAAGCTGAAATCCATGCCAGTGAAGAAACTGCAAATTTCCTAAATGAAATTCTTGGTGTTCCTTTTTGTGAAGAATAGATGAGATAAGATAAAGCGAAATGCCTATAACCTTTTATTTACAAAGGTTATAGGCATTTTATCATTTATTCCCACTCGACTGCTAGAATATGACTCCTGTTAGCTTACAGTGTTTTCAATAGTTTCAGTTATCCATATTATTACTATTATCCTCATTTAATATCTTTTTTACACTCAATGGATTCAAAAGACAGTCACGACACTTTTCAATGATGATAAAAAACTCAACTAATTTTCAAATATCTACTTATGTTATTCGAATTATAATCCTATTTCTCTTTTTACATCTACCATTTAAATTTGTGTTCGGTTTAGAATCTTGACTTCTAAATTCTCTTTTAATTTCTGAAACTAGATCATCTACTTCCTTATCAAAAAATAGATTAAGAAAAATGCCAAAACATTTCATTTTGTACTGGCATTAAATATAAAAAATAAAATCAGGTAATTTCACTTAAGAGACTACCTGATTTATTTTGTAATATCTAATTACACGCTTAAACTACTTCATATGTGCGTTAAACCACTCAATCATTTCTTCTGGTTTTTCAGAGAAGTAAGTATAACCATGAAATCTCATTGGTGTGCCTTCTACCCACACTAATTTTTTATCTTCAGTTCCTAGATTTGCATAGATGTTCTCCATATCAAATGGTTTTGTCATTAAATCTTCCTTCACTTGAAGAAGTAATGTTGGTATTTTTACTAAATGAGCAATTTTAGGCATATCATATCGATCTACACCGAATCCTGTTTGTTCTCTTAGTGCCTTATCATATGCTTCTATCGCTACATCATACATCTCTGGTGACATTCCTGCACCATCAACCATTCTTTGAATCATTGGTTCACCTGATAATGGTTGTGCCGCTACTAATGCTTCCACACTTTCGAAAGCTTCAGGCATTTTTTCCAAAGCAATAAATGTTGCTTCTGCGCCCATGCAATTGCTTTGTAGTGATATTCTATAATCCTTAGTATCTTCTCTATTTCTAATATAATTAATAGAACCAACTACATCTTGCCACTCATAAGCACCAACTGTTGATATCCCATCATTTGCTTCCTGACTGGTTCCATGATTACGCATATCATATGTCAATACATTATATCCGGCATCATGCAAAGCTTTATATTTAGGAATAAAATTAACCTCGAAACCACCACTTGTATTATATTCATCTAAATGTCCTGGATAACCATACCTATTACCTGGTGAGAAGTGATTACAGATAATCACCTTATTCGATTCAGCAGGTATAAACCATGCATCCAACTCTACTCCGTCAAGTGCTGTAATTTTAACATCTTCATAATCCAAACCTTCATCTTCAGGTGTACGAAGAATAGGTGATCTTCTAGCATGAACTAATGCCGAAACAACTTGATTCATCATATTTTGTAATTCACTCATTTTTATCTCCTTCTCTATTTTTATTCTAAATGATGTTAAGAAACTAAGTTCCTTAGCATCTTACACATCCATTTACATATATTTGTTAAAAAAATCAACAAACTCCTGAGGTTTTGAACCGACATAATCATAAGCAGCAGCTCTTTTTTTCTCAAGATCTGCCCATACCATTTTCTTCTCAGTAGGAATAGTTTCATAGTATTTTTTCACTGAGTTCATATTTGTCCATGGATCATTACTATTTTGAAAAACCATGACTGGTACATGTACTTTTTTAAGATTCTCATATGGAGTTGCATAGAACTCCTTTCCACCACGGTTTAAGTTCGCCTTATTGGCTCTATTGACTAAAAATTTAGGCATTCCCATTCCTTCTAAAAAATCTCCATAATTCAAAGGTTGAACAGATACATAAGCTTTAATATTTTTATAATTCTCTAATCCATCTTTAATACCAAAAGCTAAGGAAGTAGCATTTGTACCCATGCAGATGCTAAATAATCCAATTGATGCATCTTTATAATCAGGGTGATTGGAAATAAATTCAACAGCTGCAATTACATCCCTTGCTTCCTCAACACCTCCTGTAACATAAGGTAGTTCAGCTTTACCACTTTTACCATGATTACGAAAATCATACATTAGTATCGAATACCCTTGATTAGCAAAATGTTTAGCTTGTCTTAAGAACGTAATATCTTCATCCCATAACTTTACACCGCTTTTCCCTTTGGGTGTATAACCAGCTCTACTACACTGGCTTGCAAAATGCTGTTGTAAAATCACTTTATTTTTACCTGGATTGATAATCCAACCACTAAGTTCCACGCCATCTTCAGCAGTGAAAGTAACATCTTCATACTTAAGATTATAATTATCAGGTGAATCAAACACAGGAGAATCACCTGGTACAGTTACCATATTAGCAATAAATTTTCCTATCATTTTACATCCTTTCTAGAAAACTTTCTCTGGTTATTTAAACCAGAATTACTTTCTATCTTAATAAAAACGCCTTTACTTCATCGTTAAACTCACTGTTAAAGGCTTTTGACCATTTTTCAATACCATTACTTTTAGAGATTCTATTGATCTGCATTGTAGTGATAACACTATTCGTTAGTGTCGCCATCTTTTTAACAGGTAAGTTTGCAGTGTTTTCACTTCCACCTTCCCATAATTCATTAATTTCCTTCGACCAAGCACCTTTTGCTTGGCGATTATTAATTAATAGTGCTTTGGTCGATCTATCTTCCATAGCAAATCGAAGTAATTCTGCAATTGCTTGACCTTCTTCTAAACTTACTCTAAAACTATCATGTTTTATAAAAAAGATTTCCCCCTCTTTCCAGTAAGTCGTCGTTCTAGGTAACTTGTTATCAAATGTATTAGCCATTTTCATATCTCCTTTTATTTCATGTACTTGTCAAAGAATTTTGATAATGTTTCAGGTTGCTTTCCAATGTAATCATAAGATGCCGCTCTACTCTTCTCTAAATCGACCCATAGCATTTCTTTTTCCGTATTTAATGCTTCAAAATAATTCTCTACAAACTGTTTGTTAGCCCATGGATCGTTTGTATTTTGGATGACCATTGTAGGCATATCAATTTTATTGACATCGGGTAAGAATGATTTTTGATTTAAATCAAAACCTAAACGTTTTGTGGTCTCTACATTTACTCTCTTAGCAATAAAATTTGGGATACCCATAGCTTTTACGAAATCTGGATAAATCAAGGGCTGTACAGCAACCATTGCAGATATTTTGCCTTGCTCTATTAATCCATTTCCAAACGCATAAGTCGTAGAAGCTGCACCCATACATATACTGAGTAGACCTATTTTTGCATTCGTATAAACTGGATGTGTACTAATATAGTTAACAGCAGCAGCCACATCTTTTGCTTCTTCTGGTCCCCACGATACCCATGGTCTTTCACTTATTCCACTATCACCATGATTTCTAAAATCATACATTAATACTGAATAACCTTGATCCACTAAATGCTTGGCTTGATTTAAAAAATGAATATCTTCTTTCCACATCTTAATCATGCCTTTACCCACTGGGGTATAACCTGATCTACTACTTTGTACACCAAAATGTGATTGAATAATGACTCTTTCACTACCACCTTTTATTAACCATCCAGATAATTCAACACCATCTTTTGCTTTAAATGTTACATCTTCATGGTCAAGTCCAAAATCAGATGGTTTATCAAATACAGGTGATGCACCAGGTTTTATCATCATATCAGCAACATATTTCGTTAACATATTATCCCTCCGTTCTCGTTCTTTATTTATACATTAATCATACAAAATCTCTTTAGTTGATTAAATAAACCAATTGCAGATAAACTTATACATTTTCCGTATTTTACTTATTCAACTCATTTACATCAATGTTCTCATTAATATATTGATTTTTCTTTTGTACTTTTTTCCTAACATATATAGCTTGTTGAGGACATATGTGAATGCATCCAAAGCATTCCGTACAATCATCTTTTACAACTGCTGTATTATTCAATATCTGAATATTGTTATTGGGACAAATCTGTTCACATTTGCCACATCCAATACATTTTTCTTTATCTACTTTTTTCCTAAATAATCTTTTTGTCAACGAATTATATACCAATAATTCAGTCACTTTATGCATTGGATTAAAACTTGAACTATTGTTGTATGTCATATTCATAAATCGATTAACGATAGCATCCTCATCAACAAATACTCTGTTCACTTCACCACCGAAAAGAACTGGAAAAGAATTATCTATCATTGGTGCACTTAAAAACTTTTTAACAATGAGTCCTTTTTTCTCCATAATTCTATTAAAGGTATACTCTGCATTTCCTATGCCACCTCCGGAAGTACATATAGCCATCACATTTTGATTATTATTGATTTTAAAAGTTCCAAGAAACTTTCTTACATGTGGTGGAATATCTTCACAATACAGGGGAAAAACAAATATTATATTCTCATCTCCATTATTAAAAGCTCGCTTTAAAGGAATTACCTGTTCATTAATTTTTTCACCTAGTCTTTTGGCAATACTAAAGCTGTTCCCTGTTCCAGAAAAATAAATAATCATTTTAATCCCACCATTTTCTTACTAACTTTTGTTAATCTCAAAGCACTTTTCATATCATGCGCATTAGGATTAGGAGATTTCATTGGCCAACCACCTCGTCGACATTCTTTATCAGAATACAGTAAACTATTTTGACTAAAATACTCTCCCGAAAATTTAGGTACATCATCATCTAAAAGGCAATGTAAACTTGTTTGAGCTGCATCTTCATTGCTCATAATGGTTAGCAGAGGAGCTACAGGTGTTAAAAGTACGTTTTGAACAAATGCTGTAAAACCCTTACCTGCTAAGTTGGATTTTGCCCAACCTGGATGAACAGAAACAACTGTCGTTTTTTTATTTTTTACTCTTTCAGCTAACTCTTTAGCATACAGTAGATTAGCTAGCTTAGATTCACAATATGCATCAGTCCTATTAAAAACTCTTTTATCATAGTTTAAATCTTCAAAATGAATTTCAGGACGCTTTTTATCACTACCTGCATGACCAATAGAAGATAAAATGACAATCCTTGAGCCTTGCGTTTCGTTAATAATATCTAAAAGACTTTCGGTCAAAAGAAAATGACCTAAATGATTGACAGCAAACATCATCTCAAAACCTTGCTTTGTTCTTTTTGGGACTTTACCGCTAGTAACCATTCCTGCATTATTCACTAATCCATCAATTTTCTTGTGCTTAGATTTAATGTTCTCTGCAAACGCTCTAACTGATTCTAAATCTGATAAATCAAGTTTTTCAAATGATACTGTACCACGTTCTGCAGCAAACGATTTTGCAACTTCTTTTGCGGATTCAATCCTTCTACATGCCATAATTACATGTGCGCCTTGCTTAACCAACTGCCTTGTTGTCTCAAGTCCGACACCCGAGTTTGCACCTGTCACAATATAGTATTTACCTTCTAAGTCCTTTCTAAATAAATTTTCATCACATCTCAATGTTGGAATTATCATATTACTACCTCTTTCCTGTCACAATCATTGATCTAACATTTAATATCTATGTTTATATTAAGGAAAAATCTTCAGTCTTTACATAAACCAATTGCAGACAGGCTTATACATTTTCCTTATTCCTAGAAAATCTGCAAAATATATAACTCATTAAGGAATAAGTATATGGGTTCAAATTTCTACTATGATATAATTTTGTTAAGACATAAGATGAAAGAAAGGAGTCGTCTATGGATAACATTATCAAAATAGATTCAATTACTGACTTGCACGAATATAGTGGTTATGATAAACCTACACATCCTTTGGTAACTATAATAGATGTGAAAAAAATAAAACCTTTACAAGAAATTAAGAATGCAAAGGTTAGACTTGGCTTTTACTGTATTTCAATGAAATCTGATGTAGAAGAAGGCATGAAATATGGTAGACAATTCTATGATTTTAAAGAAGGGAGTTTGATTTTTATTGAACCCAATCAGGTAGCAACTTTTGATATTGCTGCACCTAATAAAGATGCTACTGGCTGGATTCTATGCATACACCCTGAGTTAATAAGAGGTAGTGACTTAGCAATGAAAATGGATAAGTATCATTTCTTTTCATACACTGCTAACGAAGCACTTCATTTGTCTGATCAAGAAAAAATAACTCTTAATAATATTGTAGAAACAATTCAAAATGAAATTTCACAGAATATCGATGCTTATACAAGAAAACTCATTCTAAATAGTATCGAACTTCTACTTAATTTTAGTGAACGTTTTTACAACAGACAGTTTTTAACGCGAACAGCAAGTAATAATGATACGATTACAGAATTTGAGTCAGTAATAAAAGAAAGATTTAATGCCGATAGGTTAGAAACTGAAGGTATACCTTCAGTAAAGGAACTAGCTACTACGCTAGGATATTCACCATATTATTTAAGTGACTTACTCAAGAAAGAAACTGGTAAGAGTACTCAAGACTATATTCACGAATATTTACTGCAGAGAGCTAAAGACTTACTTATAAGTACAAATGATCCTGTAAGCCAAATCGGTTATCAATTAGGATTTGAATATCCGGCCCATTTTTCAAAATTCTTTAAAAATAAAACTGGTATGACACCAAGCAAATATAGAATAAATTAAGAAAATAAAATCCGGTAATCTCACTTAAGAGACTACCGGATTCTTTATCTTTGATTGATTTGGATTTGATTTTTTTGATTAATATCTTTAAGTACTATAAAAAAATATAATTAACTAAAATACTTTAACCGTTCTAATTGCTTAATTACAGCACTATATAATAACTTAAAAAATGTTTATAGTCAAAGGCAGTGACGACCTTATAACCGCCCTCTACACACAAGTAATTGCATAATGTTGTGAAAATTAGTGTATTACTCCCACTCAATAGTTGAAGGTGGCTTAGAAGTTACATCATAAACTATTCTGTTTACATTGTCTACTTCATTTACTATTCTATTGGAAATCTTCTCAATTACTTCATATGGTATTCTAGCCCAGTCACTAGTCATTCCATCTGAAGATGTAACTGCTCTTATACCTACTGTGTGAGCATAAGTTCTTTCGTCACCCATAACTCCTACAGACTTTATGTTAGGTAATACTGTGAAGTATTGCCATATTTTTCTTTGAAGACCAGCTTTTCTAATTTCTTCACGGAATATGTGATCTGATTCTCTAACTATCTTTAATTTATCTTCCCTAACTTCACCTAAAACTCTTATAGCAAGACCTGGCCCTGGGAATGGTTGACGCCATACGACTTCTTCTGGAATCTCTAATTCTTCTCCAACCTTTCTAACCTCATCTTTAAATAATTGTCTTAAAGGTTCTATTAATTCAAACTCCATGTCTTCAGGAAGTCCACCAACGTTATGATGTGACTTTATAACACTAGCCGTATCTGTACCACTTTCAATAACGTCTGGATATACAGTTCCTTGTACTAAGTAATCTATATGTCCAAGCTTTTTAGATTCTTCTTCAAATAATCTTATAAACTCTTCACCTATGATTTTTCTCTTCATTTCAGGATCTGACACACCTGCTAATTTACCTAAGAATCTCTCTTGAGCATTAACTCTTATAAGGTTCATATTAAATTTATTTTTAAATAATTCTTCTACTTGGTCACCCTCATTCTTTCTAAGTAAACCATGATCTACGAAAATACAAGTTAAATTATCTCCTATAGCTCTATGAACAAGTACTGCTGCAACAGATGAATCTACTCCACCTGATAGAGCGCATAATACTTTTTTATCTCCTACTAATTCTTTAACTTCTTTAATAGCATTTTCAGTGAAGTTATGCATATTCCATTCTCCAGTTAATCCACAAACTTCGTATAAGAAGTTTCTTAACATTTCAAAACCATATTCACTGTGTTCAACTTCTGGATGGAATTGAACTCCATAAAGACTTTTTTCTGTATGCTTCATAGCAGCAACAGGACAAGCCTCTGTAGTAGCTATTATTTCAAAACCTTCTGGAATAGATTCTATATAGTCAGTATGACTCATCCAGCATTTAGAACTGTCTATTATATCTTTAAATATATCTTCTGTGTGGTTTAATTTAAGTTCTACTCTTCCATATTCACGAGTTTCTGCTTTAGTTACTTTACCACCTAGTGTATGAGCCATTAATTGAGCTCCATAACAAATACCTAAGATTGGAATATTCATATGGAATACTTCTTCTGCAATCTTTGGAGAATCTTCTAAGTAGGCACTATTTGGTCCCCCTGTGAATATGATTCCCTTAGGTTTTCTTTCCTTTATAACTTCCATAGCTTTAGTATATGGAATTACTTCACAATATACATTGGCTTCTCTTACTCTTCTTGCTATTAACTCTTTATATTGACCACCAAAGTCTACTATTAATACTAATTGATTATCCATAATGTGCCTCCTTAAGATCTTGAACTATAGTTTGGAGATTCTTTAGTTATACTAATATCATGAGGATGACTCTCCACTAATCCTGCTGATGTGATTTTTATAAACTTACCATTTACTTTTAAGTCTTCTACAGTTGGAGTTCCACAATAGCCCATACCAGCTCTTAGACCTCCAACTAGTTGATATACTATATCATGTAATTTTCCTCTATATGGAACCATTCCTTCTACACCTTCTGGAACAAACTTTTTAGATTCGGTTTGGAAGTATCTATCTTTACTACCTGATTCCATGGCTCCAGTAGATCCCATACCTCTATATGTTTTAAAACTTCTTCCTTTATATATAACAGTTTCTCCTGGACTTTCTTCCGTTCCAGCAAATAGTGAACCCATCATACAAACATCAGCTCCTGCAGCTATGGCCTTTACCACATCTCCAGAATACTTTATTCCTCCATCTGCTATAACTGGAATTCCATATTCCTTAGCTACTTTAGCACAATCGTATACAGCAGTAATTTGTGGTACTCCAATTCCTGCAACTACCCTAGTAGTACAAATAGATCCAGGTCCTATACCTATCTTTAAGCAATCAGCTCCTGCTTCTATTAACTCGCGAGCAGCTTCTGCTGTAGCAATGTTTCCTGCTATGATCTGTACTTCATCAAATGTACTCTTTAGTTTTTTAACAGCTTCAATTACACCTTTAGAGTGACCGTGAGCCGTATCTAGTACTATTACATCTGCGCCTGCCTTAACAAGAGCTGCTGCACGATCTATCATATCTCCTGTAATTCCTATTGCTGCTCCAACTAATAATCTTCCTCTTTCATCCTTAGCTGAGTTTGGATATTCAATGGCCTTTTTAATGTCTTTAATAGTTATAAGTCCCTTTAGATATCCTTCTTCATCTACTATAGGTAATTTTTCTATCTTATGCATTTTAAGGATATTTTCAGCTTCATCCATAGATATGCCTTCCTTAGCCGTAACTAAATTTTCTTTAGTCATAATTTCATCTATTCTTTTATTTTCGTCACCTTCAAATCTTATATCTCTATTAGTTAAAATTCCAACTAATTTTTTATTTTCATCAACTATAGGTACACCAGAAATTCTGTATCTTGCCATAAGTTCTAATGCATCCCTTATAAAATCTTGTGGGCGTAAATAAAATGGATCTACTATTACTCCATGTTCACTACGTTTTACCTTGTCCACTTCAAGGGCTTGTTCTTCTATAGACATATTTTTGTGTATAATACCTATTCCTCCAGCTCTAGCCATGGCAATAGCTAATCTAGCTTCCGTAACCGTATCCATACCAGCACTCATTATAGGAATATTTAAATGTATCTTTTGAGTTAACTTTGTCTTAGTACTTACGTCCTTTGGTAATACTTCTGATTTTTGTGGTACTAGTAATACATCGTCAAAGGTTATTCCTTCTTTTACAAATTTTTCATCCATAATCTATCCCTCTCCTTATAATCTGTGCATTAAATTATTCATATACAATAAAAAAAATCCATGAATTTCAGAGTGAAATTACATGGATTTATAAATAACGTACTATAATATACATTAGTAATCTCACTCATAGTTAGGTCATTTACGGAGACCATGTAGAAACGTTTAGACCTTATCTCTAAACATATACGAGCAAACTAAATATTTGGTTGTTGTTATATACAGTACCAAACATCCAGTGCTCTGTCAACAAATTTTTCTGTTTTATTTAGTTTTTTCATTTTTTACTTAATATATATATTTTTTTCTATTTTTATTAAAATTTTTCATGATTATAAATAAATCTACAAGAAATAATAATATAAAAGTAAATATGTAGAGAGGAGCGTGGCCATTGACTAAAAATATAGACACCCATTCGTTAGAAATCCTAGAAGAACACATGGATAAAGAGTACATAATCTATAAAAAGTTTACTCAATATGCCAACTTATGTACTGACACCCAATTTAAAAATTTATGTGCCCAAAATGCAAATACTCATAAGGAAAATTTCAAAGCTTTATTAAACTATTTAAATGGACTAAACTAGTTAAGGAGCGATTCCTATGAAATTTCATCCCTACCTTTCCGAAAAAGAACTTTTAAAAGATCTTTTAATGTCTGAAAATCAATTATCTCTATCTTATACTAATAGTATGACTAAATCTCCATCAATTAATTTACGACAACTTCTATATGAATGTGAAAAGAATGTATTACAAAACCAAGAAAATATTGTTAATGCCATGAACAAACGAGGTTGGAACTTAAGTGACCAAGCAGATTATCATTATGTTTTAAATGTACAGGACAAATATAATAGCCTTCTAAAAGATATGTAATAATCAAAATATGGCAAGAGCTAATATTAGCTCTTGCCATATTTTTAAGTAGTAACCTTTTCATTTATGAATATTTTTTTCCTTGTAGCATCTATTATACTCTCTGCTCCTAGGGGTAGAGTAATCATTGGCATGCAATGGCCTACTCTTACATTACCTAATATTGGTTTTTCTAGGGGTATTAGTAAGTCATTAAATACTTCTTCTAATTCTAAACTATTCTTAGGATCACTGGCATTACAATCTTTAAAGTCCCCTAAAATTATTCCTAGGCAATCCTCTAATTTACCAGCTAAATGTAATTGATTAAGCATCCTGTCTACTCTATATGGTTCTTCTCCTATATCTTCTAAAAATAGAATTTTATTTTTAGTATCTATTTCATAAGGTGTTCCTAGGGTTGAACAAATGATGGCCATATTACCACCAGTTATTTTACCCATACACCGACCTCCTGATAGGGTTTCTAGTTTTTCTTTTAATGGATTTTTTATTTCTCCATAAAAATCATTGTCCCCTATCATGTCTACAAACGAATTATATGTAAAATCATCTAATTTTGTAGTCATATTAGATGCGGCCATAGGACCATGGAAAGTAATTAAATTTGCCCTTTGGTTTATGGCTATATGTAGTGCAGTTATATCGCTATATCCTACAAATACCTTTGGATTTTTACTTATACTATTATAATCTATCATTTCAAGTATTCTAACTGAGCCATATCCGCCTCTTAAACATATGATTCCATCTATATATTCATCTGCAAACATGTTATTTAAGTCATAGGCCCTTACCCTATCCTTACCAGATAAATATCCATATTTTTCATAGCAACTTTTTCCCATCTTTACTTGAAAGCCCATGCTCTCTAATATTTTCTTGCTCCCTATTACCTTTTCTTCTTCTACAGGACTTGCTGGTGCTACTATGCCTATGACACTACCAGGTTTCAAACCTTTAGGTTTAATCATTATAGGTTCCTCCTTATGCAAACATGATTCTAGCCACTATGACAGCAGTGATAATTCCCACTGTATCTGCAATTAATCCTGCTAGTACAGCATGACGAGTCTTTTTAATTGCCACAGACCCAAAATATACGGCTAATACATAAAAGGTTGTTTCAGTGGAGCCATTCATAATAGATGCAGTTCTTCCTATTAGGGAGTCAGGACCATAGGTTGTAAATAAGTCATTCATAATACCAGATGCTCCACCTCCAGATAGGGGTTTCATTAGGGCCATTGGTAACACTTCTGATGGCATACCTATTAAGTTTGTAATAGGTCTTAAAATTCCATTTAATATATCCATTGCTCCCGATTTTCTAAATATTCCAATGGCAACCAGCATGGCTACTAGATATGGAATTATTCTAACTGCCGTATAAAATCCTTCCTTAGCTCCCTCTGTGAAAGCCTCATATACCTTTACTTTCTTTATATATCCATATAGTGGTATTAACAATAATATAAGTGGTATTGCATATGTTGAAATTGCCCCCATAATATTTTGAAACATAATATCCCCCCCTAAGATTCCATTTCTTTTTCTGGTTTTATTTGAAATATTGGTAATTTCTGCAATAACTTTACTGCTATTACAGCTGCTATTGTAGAAGCTGTTGTAGCGATTATGGTAGGTCCTATTATTTCTGCTGGATTAGCAGAATTGGCAGCTGCTCTGTAAGCAATCACACTAGATGTTACTAATGTAACAGAAGATGTATTTATTGCTAAGAAAGTACACATGGCGTTAGAAGCCGTATCCTTATGAGGATTAATTTCTTGCAATTCCTTCATAGCCTTAAGACCAAGTGGAGTGGCTGCATTTCCAAGACCAAATATATTGGCAGCCATATTCATAACCATGGCTCCCATGGCAGGATGTTCCTCAGGAACTTCTGGGAACAATCTTATCATGATTGGTTTTAGTGCTTTTCCTAATAATTTCACTAATCCTGCATTTTCTGCAATTCTCATAATTCCAAGCCATAGGGTCATAACTCCAATAAGACCTAAAGATAATTCTACTGCCACTTCTGCATAATCAATAGCCGCATCAGTTACAACTTGTGCATTACCATTAAACATGGCAACTACTATTCCTACTACTAAAAATAAAAGCCAAATAACATTAATCAATTTTCCTTCCCCCTTTTTTATATAGTTGTCCCATACTATATTCATATTAGAGTTAGGTTCAAAAAATCTCTTTTTGAAAAAAAAATAAAGCTGAATTTTAAAATTCAGCTTTTAAAAGATATATAACCCATGTTCAAACCAGCTTACTGTGAACTTACTTCGATCATATAAATAAAAAATATTTTATAAGGTAAGTCATTATCAGACTATAGAGTGTGAATATTATACTCACAATAGAAGTTTCATAATTGTTTGCAGCATAGGATGTTCTGATATTCCACCTTATAAAAATTTTTCATTCATATTCCCTCGTAAGTTGCTATAGTCTAGGTTCCTATAAAATAAATTAAATTTTAAATTAGATATATATTTTCCTGAAATAGGCCCACCTAACTCTGTATTTCATTTAACAAATCCATATACAACAAAGAGCAGGCTAATTAGCCTGCTCTTAATTTATTACATCATTCCTGGCATTCCGCCGCCCATTGGTGGCATTGCTGGAACTTCATTTTCTTCTTTAATATCTACTACTGCAGCTTCTGTAGTAAGTAACATAGCAGAAACAGATGCAGCATTTTGTAGAGCACTACGAGTTACCTTAGTAGGATCTACTATACCTGCTTCAATCATATTTACATATACTTGCTTGTAAGCGTCGAATCCTACACCCTTCTCTCCATTAATAACCTTCTCTACGATTACAGATCCTTCAAGACCTGCATTAGCAGCTATTTGTCTTACTGGTTCTTCAAGGGCACGTCTTATTATCTTAGCACCAGTTTTTTCGTCTCCTTCTAGAGATACTACTAAACTTTCTACAACTTCAATTGTGTTAAGAAGTGCAACTCCACCACCAGATACAATACCTTCTTCAACAGCAGCTCTAGTAGCATTTAGGGCATCTTCTATTCTTAACTTTCTCTCTTTTAGCTCTGTTTCTGTAGCAGCACCAACTTCGATTACTGCAACTCCACCAGATAACTTAGCTAATCTTTCTTGTAATTTTTCTCTATCAAAGTCAGAAGTAGTCTCTTCAATTTGAGACTTGATTTGTCTTACTCTATCTTCAATAGCAGAAGAATCTCCTGCACCATCTACAATTGTAGTGTTATCTTTGTCAATCTTTACAGAGTTTGCACGACCTAGCATATCTAATGTGGCAGTTTTTAAGTCTAATCCTAATTCTTCAGAAATTACTGTTCCACCAGTTAAGATAGCTATGTCTTGTAACATTGCCTTTCTTCTATCTCCAAATCCAGGAGCCTTTACTGCAACACATTCAAATGTTCCTCTTAACTTGTTGACTACTAATGTAGCTAATGCTTCTCCCTCAATGTCTTCAGAGATGATTAATAATTTTTTACCTTGTTGTACTATTTGCTCAAGTACTGGTAATATTTCTTGGATATTAGTAATCTTCTTATCTGTAATTAAGATGTATGGATCAGATAATGCTGCTTCCATCTTTTCAGCATCTGTAACCATGTAAGGAGATACATATCCTCTATCAAATTGCATACCTTCTACCACATCTAAAGTAGTTCCCATAGATTTAGATTCTTCTACAGTAATAACTCCGTCTTTTCCTACTTTTTCCATAGCCTCAGCAATTAAAGCTCCGATAGTTTCATCAGCAGCAGAAATTGAAGCAACTTGTGCAATAGCTTCTTTTCCTTCAACAGTCTTAGAAATATTTTTTATTTCTTCTACAGCTGCGTCTACTGCCTTTTGAATACCCTTTTTAAGTATCATAGGGTTAGCTCCTGCTGCAACATTTTTCATACCTTCTCTAATAATAGCTTGAGCAAGTAAAGTTGCTGTAGTAGTACCGTCTCCAGCCACATCATTAGTTTTAGTTGCAACTTCTTTAACTAATTGAGCTCCCATGTTTTCATAAGCATCTTCTAGCTCTATTTCTCTTGCAATTGTAACTCCATCGTTAGTAATAAGTGGAGATCCAAATTTTTTATCTAAAATAACATTTCTTCCTCTCGGTCCTAATGTTACTTTTACTGTATCTGCTAATTTATTAACCCCTGTTTCTAGTTTACGACGAGCGTCTTCTCTAAATTTAATATCCTTAGCCATAAGATTTCCCTCCTAAATTTATTATTCAACAATAGCTAAAATGTCATTTTGCTTTAATATTGTATATTCAATTCCGTCATACTTAACTTCTGTTCCAGCATATTTTGCAAAGATCACTTTATTTCCTACTTCAACTTCCATCTTTACTTCTTTTCCTTCTACGAGTCCTCCTGGTCCTACAGCTACAACCTCAGCCATTTGTGGTTGTTCTTTAGCTTGAGTAGGTAGCACTATTCCACTTTTAGTTTTTTCTTGTGCCTCTAACTTCTTTATTACGACTCTGTCTCCTAATGGTCTTATGTTCATAAGAAAACCTCCTTATATATATGTAATTAAATTTTTTATATCCCATTTTATTAGCACTCATCATCAGTGAGTGCTAATCATAGTAATAATGTAATATATAAATATATATTATGCAATATGGATTTTCAGTGTTTTTTTAGTAATTTTCCACTTTTTATAGTTATTATATATTTTTTCCTCCTCTATTCTAAATAATTCTACATCTCTGAGCTTTTACCTCTATTTTTCTTCTACTAGAAATCTTTTGTCACAAAATTCAAATTTTAGTACAACTAACAATATACAAGTTCTTTTAAATTTAAACTTATTTCCTTATATATTATGAGTATTTTGTAACTTTATAAGTATAAAATGAATATTATGTACTATGGTTTTTATGGCCATATTTATCATATTCAGGAGGGTTTATTATGGTTTCTAAAAAAAATAAAAAATTTAAAATTTTATCCTTAGACTCTGGCGGAGTAAGGGGTATATTAGAAAACACTTTACTACTGAGATTAAACCAAAAATACCCTACGTTTATCCAAGATATGGACATGATAGTGGGTACATCAATTGGAAATATCATAAGCCTTTCATTAGCTTATGGATTAACTCCTGAAAAAATACAAGATATCTTTAAAAGCCATGGGAAAACTATCTTTTCTTGTAAAAGTATGAACCCCTTTAAACCTGTCTTTTCTAATAAGAATTTTATAGACTTAATAAATGATACATTTCCAGAAGATTTACAATTAATGGACTTACATAAGATCGTAGCCACTACTACGGTTCAAGTGAGTGGATCTATAGAGAGTATACAGCCTCTAATCTATAGCAACGCCCCTTTATCTCCAAATAAACATACATTAGTAAGGGATGTGGCTTTATCAGGGGGAACAGTTCCTGCTTTCTTCCCCATATGTAATAATCAAATAGATGGAGCAGTTGTGGCTGGTAATCCATCTTTAGTAGGTATATCCATCGCCGTTGGCCAATTGAATATTCCACTAACTAATATATCTATGCTATCCCTAGGTACAGGATTTAATCCTACCATATTACCTGATGATGCCCAAGATTGGGGCCCAACCCAATGGATTATAAATAGACAAATGCCCCTTCCATTATTAGATGTATTCTCTCTAGGACAAAGTTCCCTAGAAAGTAGATTATCTTCTATGCTATTAAAATCTCGATATCATCGATTAGACATTCCACTAGATAGGAATGTATCCTTTAATGATTATAAAAGTATAGACTATCTTATAGACGAGGCTAACAAATATGATTTATCTCATACTTTTCGTTGGATAAATAGAATGTGGTATTAATAAAAGAATTTGAACAATTCAATGGGGATGGATATTAATATCCATCCCCATTATTATTAAAGTAATATAAAAACTATAGGTGTTACTAATATCAGGGTCAATATGGTTCTTTCAATCCAAATTAGTACTATCTCCTTTAAATTAATGGGAATATCCGTTGATAGTACACATGGTATGGATGCAGAGAAAAATAGTACCTGTGATACACAAACTACTCCTATAACAAATTTAGTAATTAGGGGAGCCGATTTAACTAATAAGGCTGGTAAGAACATTTCTGCAATTCCAACAGCGGATGCCTTGGCAGCTAACATGGGCTCTGGTATTTGAAGTAATTTAGTAAATGGAAAGAATATATATCCCATATAATCAAACAGAGGAGTATATTTGGCTAACACTAATCCAAATAGTCCAATTGACATGATAGATGGTAATATTCCCATGGCCATTTTAATTCCATCTAACAAGTTCTCTTTAATGTTTATGCCTATATCTTTAGATTTATTAGCTGCCTTTACTCCCTCTTTCCATGCATTTATAAATATATTACCTTCCCTATTAAATATTTCTTTATCCTTATCCTCATAGTATTTTTCACTTTTTTTACTAAGTGGAAATACTCTTACCGTTATGGCTGTTACTAAAAAAGTCACTATTAAAGTAATCCAGAAATAGGTATTCCACATTTCCATAAGGCCTAATGTTTTAGCTACAATAATCATGAAGGTGGCTGATACTGTGGAAAATCCCGTTGCTATAATAGAAGCTTCCTTTATAGTATATTTTCCCTCTTTAAATACCTTATTAGTAATAAGGAGTCCTATTGAATAACTTCCCACAAAGGATGCCACCGCATCTATGGCAGATCTTCCTGGTGTTTTAAATATGGGCTTCATGATAGGTTCCATTAAAACTCCTATAAACTCAAGGAGGCCATATCCTACTAAAAAACTTAAAAATATGGATCCAATTGGCACTATAAGACCTACTGGAACTACTAATTTTGAAAATAAAAAGGGCCCCATGTCCTTTTCAAATAGCCATCCTGGTCCTGCTATATAGTACACCATAAATGCAACTACTAGACCAACTAATTTGAAAATAGAAAATACGGCCGTTACTTTGTCCTTATTCCAAGTTTTGTTCTTAAATGGTAATATACTTCCTACTATGATTATTATCAGTGCGTATAGTTTAGCTATGAAAGGTATAGATTTTTTTATACCTGTTACAATATGGTCTAGGGGTATAGTTGTTTTTGCTCCTATAGTAATGGGAATGAAAAACATAAATATTCCAATGGCACTAAAAATTAAGAACTTTAAAACCCCACTAGTCCTACTTTCATTTGCACTCTTTACATTCATATCCAATCCCCCTTTAATAAATATTTATTAGGTTCAGTTATGGAATGTTAGCACTATAATTTCATAAACCCTTTAAAAATTAATATTCTATTTTAACTTCATATAATATTAATAACTGTTCCTTATTTATATTATATGATATTCCTAGAATTTTGTAGAACTCTCCAGCAATTATTTTATTAAACTTTTAATAGTATGAATCCAATATATAGTACTATACTAAGAACAGTACTCAACACTACCGTATTATTTGCTATATTCTTATCCTCTTCATTAGAATATTCTCCTACAAATAGGGGTAGTGCAAAGGGTGGTGGTAATATTAAGAATGTGAAATAAGCATAATTAAACAATTCATTTTCATCGATTATCCTATCTATGACCATGTACTTAACCATATATCCTACTAGTAATATGACACCCATTCTTATTGCCGTAAGCTTTATGCTATCTTTCATATATTTTTTCTTTAATTCTAAACCATATCCTATAATAATTAAGATAAGAGGTGTGGCTAAACTTCCTAAATACATAATAGTCTTATATAGACCCTTCAATAGACTAATTTCTTCAAATATATGATAAAAACCCCATAAATTAATAAATATACCTAGTACAATGCTTATTATGATAGGAGATTTACAAAAGTCCCTTATTACCCCCATAGAAAATTTTTCTTTTTTAAATTTCATCCTCAATATATTAAAGAAAATGAACCACATGAACATTTCATGGCCAATGCCTAATATGGTAATATTATGTAGGTTTTCATATCCAAATACGGTCTCGTATAAGGGTATTCCTAAGAGGCCAAAACAGAATCCCGTAGTGACAAAGGGGTTAAGTTTATTACTTAAAAAATTTATTTTATTTATTAGGATTCCACAAAGGTATAGTATATATAAAAATCCTATTATTACTATGGTCAATAAAAAATACTCTTTTTTAAGCTCCATTCTTACAAAGGTCATGAATAGCACACTAGGAAGGGCCATATTTATAACTATCTTCTTTATGCCATCTACACTTTCCCTTTTTATCATATTTTTTTCCTTCATAAAAAATCCTAGAATCAACAATAAAATTATGGGCATAAGTTTTGAAAAAATTTCGTTCATATAATCTGCTTCCTTTCTAATTCTTACTCATTCTTTTTTAATTGATTTTACCATAATTTATGTGCATTTAATTAAAATGCTCCTATATAAAGTTTAAAGTTTATAAAACAAAAGACCATAGTCATCTATGGTCTTAACTTATAATTTTATTGAAAATCATCTCCACTATTTTTCATAAATACTTTTAATATATTAATTTCATAAGGAGTACTCAACTTCTCTAAATGACTTATTCCCTCTTTACAATATTCTACTAAATCCTTCTTTATGGCTTTTTTAAATATGTCGTTTAACTCCTTATTGGTATTCATCTTCATTTTTATTTCGGCACAAACACGGTTGTAGATTCCCATCTCATAGGGACTTTTCAGTTTTTTAGCATATTTTTTCCCCTCTAAGAATAACTTTAATGCCTTTTTATATCTACCATCTATTACATATAACAAGCTCATATAACAACTAGCTATGGATCTTCCCCATATTATACTTAATCTTTCATAGTGCCTTATGGCCTCTTTTAAATATTCCTTAGCCCTATGATAGTCTCCCATATCTAAGGCTGCCTGTCCTGCATTAGTATTAAATAGGGCAAAACTTCTACTTATATTCTCTTCATTGCAAATGGCTATAGATACGTCATAATAATATAGAGCAGAAGTAAATTTCATATTTTGTCTTCTTATTTCACCTAGATAATTATAGCACGCTGCTCTATTTAGAATATATTTTTCTTTGTATCCATCATTTTTTTCAAATATCTGCAGAGATTGTTTTAATTTTTCTTCTGCTTCATCATATTTGCCAACCATCATTCTTTCAACGCCTCTTAACCTTAATAATATGGCTAAATCCTTTTGATAAGAACATTTCTTTGCTATATCCATGGCCAATTTAATATATTTATCCATCCATTTACAATCATTTGTCTTAATTCCATAATAGATCATCTGTAAATAGGCTTTTATAGCATAGTCTGGATTTTCATTTTCCGTTGCCAAATATATGATTTTCTCTATAGCCTTTATTCCCTTTTCATATTGGCCTTCCCTTATTAAGTCCCTACCTAACATATGGAGGAACCTCATGTTTATCTCCTTTACTTCCTTTAAATGATATTTCTCTTCATTTAATGCTCTTATTTCTTCTTCCAATTCATCTAGAGCTTCCTTTTCTTCCTTATCTGTTAAATAAGTTACATATTCATTCTCTATATTTCCATCCTTCAATACGGGAAATAGCTCGTGACTAAAATTCATATATACATCTAAATTTAATGCCTTATATTTTAAATATTTTATCTTATTATCAGCATTTTTAAAATGATATATTAACTTTGGATATAGGAACCTATCTCGCTTATCCTTATGAAGGTCCTTCTCCCAAATATGACCTATTTCATTGTGGAAGAACTTTCTTCTCATATTAGACATGGAGTTATATACATGCTCCCTTAACTTTTGATGGGTAAAAGCAAACTCTATATGACTATTTTTTATTACTTCTTTTATTATTCCCCTTGTCTGTAGTTCTTCTAATATATCTATTATTTGTATAGTCTCCTTTTGACCTATTGACCTTAACATTTCAATATTCACATTATCAAAGGATACACTAATAATATTTAATATATCTAAAGCGTCCTTAGATATATCTAAAAATCTATTTTTTAATATGTCTTGAGCCTTTGATGACATATAATCTACATTATTATTTTGTTTTATACTATTTATTACTTCTGTTAAGAAGAAGGGACTGCCAGAAGTACTATGATAAACCTTATCATAAATAGTATCATTCCACTCATAATCCCTATATGCCTCCTGTAAAAATTCACTAGTCTCCATTTTATTAAAATTTTTCAATTGTATCTTTTCTATTTTTTCATGGTTAACACTAAGATTTATTAATCTTTCTAGTTTTTCATATCCACTTCTACTAGTGGCCACTATATAAATATTATTTTTAGCATTTAGCATTATATTCTCAAGTAAAGTAAGACTCTTTGTATCCATCCATTGTATATCTTCAAATACTAATACTAAGGGCTCATACAAGGATACCTTTTTTATTATGGATACCATAGTATCTTCTATTACTTGCCATTTTAATGTATCTATCTTTTCTATCATATGATAATTCGAATCTAGCTCCATAAAATCAGGAAATATGCTTCCAATTATATTATTCCAAAGGGTTGGGATACTTATATTAGTAGCCTTTATTATCTCTAATAGTTTTACAAATACATTGTTCCAAGGCTTTAATATATAACTTTCCTCTGCTTGATAACAATTGGTAACTATTACGTTTTTATTATCTATGAAATTACCTACAAAATATTCCCTAAGTTTAGTCTTCCCAATACCAGCTTCTCCATATAGTAAAACTCCTCTGAGCTCTTTAGTCTTTTTAAATAATTTGTAGTTTTCCGTCAAAATTTCCACTTCTTTTTTTCTACCATAAAAGAAGTCTTCTTTCCTTTTGCTCATTTCCTTTAAGCTTTTATTTAAAAGTATTTCATCATATATTTTCTTTGTGTCTTCTTCTGGTTCAACGCCTAGTTCTTCATTTAATATGTTTCTCAATTTTTCATATATTTCTTCTGCCTTGTAGAATTTCCCCTGGTCACCATAGGCCAACATTATCTTTCTATAGGCCTCTTCTTCGTATTCATCTACCCTTATTAACTTCTTTAAATAGGGTATGTTATCTTCACCATCTATCTTTTCTTTTAACCTAGATATATACATACCATTTAAATATTCTCTATAATTTATCATCCAGGCTTCAAATTCTTCCCCGTCTTTCACATTGAAACCCTTTAAAAATTCTTCATAATAAAATTCTTTCAAATCTATTTTTTGTTCCATAAAATCACTTAAATCTATTTGTACATCCATATCAGGGTTTATCATGACTATGGATTTCCTAGGAGATATTATGATATCCGTATCAAAACTCTTTCTAATTTTATACATGGCTTGTCTTAAATTTTTCTTTGCCGTTTTGTCATCAGACCCACCCCATAACAAATTCACAAGAGTATCCCTCGTGGCTTGTTTATTCACAATTAAATAATAAAAGAGTGCTCCTGCCTTTTTAAAGGGAAATGTAATATTCTCTTCATTTTTAGTTACTTTAGGATTTCCAAATACTTTAACTTTTATTTTATCCATCTTGTCCCCCATTAAAAATATCCTCATAATGTATAACTTAAAAAACAATATTAAAAATAATGTATAACACATATATTATACATTATTTTCAATATTTTTAGAAAAGTGTTCTACGATTATATAGATTTATTTTCTTCTATTAACATCTTAACTCTCTCATAATCGCCTTTAGAATCCACATCTAAATTAAACTTACAATCATATATATGCACATATTCTATCTCATTAGGATTCTCCATTATAAGCTTTCTTGGCCCATGATCTCCAGAAATATCCATTATATTATTTTTCCACTTCCTATGAAATAATACTGGATTGCCTCTTTTGCCATTGTACAATGGCACTATTATGGTCTTTTTCGTGTTTTTAAATGTATTTATTATTTTATTCATTATTTCTTCATGAATCAGTGGCATGTCCCCTAAGACAAACAATATTCCCTGGCTATTAGGTGATACTTCCCCTAATCCTTTTTTTACAGAAGTGCTCTGTCCCTTTTCATATTCACTATTGTATATGGTTTTAATCCCTTTATTTTTCCCAATTTCACCTATTGTTCTATCCTTATAAACTAATATTATTTCATCACTATTGCTTTTTAGACTATTGTCTATTACTTCTTCTATTATGGTATGTTCCTTAAAGGGTAATAGAAGCTTATTTTTCCCCATTCTAGTAGATTTTCCTGATGCAAGTATGACAGTACTTATCATCCCATCAACTCCTTGTATACTTGTCCCTCTTTAGCACTTCCATAGATGACCTTATCTATTATGTTTAATTCATTTATACGTTCACCTAATTCTATCATTTTTTCACTTGGATATTCTTCACATTTATTTATAAAAAAATAAGTTTTCATATTAGACGGAATTCTTCCAATTATACCATTAGTGCTTGTAAGTATTTCATATATTTTGTCTATGGTAAGTATTTCATCTTCTTTAATATTAAGTTCCTTATTTAAAAGATTATGTCTATGGACATTTTCCTCACTAAATTTCTTTCCTATAATATCTGACCCTAGAATAATTATTAATTTGTTTGAACTAGCTGGGATTATAGGTTCATTTTCCCTATACAGTTTTAGTGATCTTCCCTTTGACCCATCTCCTTCAACTAGGATTAAATCATAAGTATTTTTATCATGTACTGTGTCTAAATAGTATTTATCTACCCCTACTACTTTTCCCTCTTTATTAATATGATTCCCAACACAAAGGGG
The DNA here is from genome assembly GCF_002270055.1 of Anaeromicrobium sediminis. NCBI lineage: Bacteria > Bacillati > Bacillota > Clostridia > Peptostreptococcales > Thermotaleaceae > Anaeromicrobium > Anaeromicrobium sediminis. Next base: position 83,993 of record NZ_NIBG01000008.1, read on the forward strand.
TCCTTTGTCATAATTAAATTCATTAATTCCTACAAACTTGTAAGGTGGTACGTATATCTTAGTAGTAGTACTAACAAGTATATTTCTGTAAAAACAGTTATCTACCAGATTTAAAAGGGTAGTAGTCTTTCCACCACCACCCACAATGGTGATCAATTCACCCCTTTTAATAGATAAACTATCAATTAATCTCATAATTATCCGTCCTTCATTAAAGTTAATATGGCCTCTAACACTCCACCAGCTATATTCCTTCCCTTATCACTTATAGTATAACAATAGGAAATTTCTCCCCTAGGATCAATATCTCCTACCTTTTCTCTTTCTTTTACCTCTGTACCACTTTTTATTAATCCCCTTAATACGCCATCTATTTGAGCCCTTACTTCTTCTCCCTTAACTGTTCCTATAATTTGTCCCTTTTTAACTAAATCACCTATGTGACTATTTGTTATTATCTTGCCCTTATATGGTGCCCTTAAAAGACGTTCCTTGCCATATCCACCTATAGGTCCTGGTATTCCCGTATCCCCTTTAGGTTTTCCTTCATATATAATTCTACCTAAATCATGGCCTCTCATAGTTTCAACCACAGCATGAACATCTACTGATGCCTCAAATCCAGGACCTATTCCTATAACTATAGGAGCATCTTCTATACTTGTACCTATATTTCTCTTTGCCATTATGGCATCTATTACTATATGTGGCTTTAATTCCTTTATAATAGTTCCATCTGGGTCAACTACTACAGGAATTTTATTATTATTTAATAGGTCATCAATATCTTCTTTATTTCCTTGAATACTCTCCACACCTTCTACTACCATATTTCCTTCATATATGCAATTTGCAAAGGATACTGTTCTTCTTACTACTTTAGGTGTGGCTATTTCAGTCATGACCACCTTAAATCCCACATTAAAAAGCTTATGGCCTATAGCTGTAGCCAAATCTCCAGCACCTCTTATAACTACTAACTTGTTAAACATATTATTCACCTCCACCTGTCATCTAGAAATTACATTCTAGCCGTATTTCGTACATTCTAATGGTTAAGAGTTCAGGGTTTAGGGTTTAGGGTTTTTGATTTGTTTTTTCAAACTCTTAACTCTTAACCCTAAACCAAATATAATTTTTATAATTTTATTTTTAAAGAACCCGATTCTTTTTTATATTTCACAGCTTGCATTTCCGCTAATATGCTTAAGGATATTTCCTCTGGTGTCTCTCCTCCTATGTTTAATCCTATAGGAGAATATACCCTAGATAGTTCTTCTTCCGTATATCCCTTTTCCTTCATATTATTAAAACAATGTCTTACCTTTGTTTTACTCCCTATCATACCTATATATCTAGCATCACTTCTTATTACCCTTTCTAAGGATATTTGATCGTATTTATGTCCATGAGTAACTATTACAACATTACTGGTATCTTTTATAACATATTTAGCTAGTTCTTCCTCTATATTTCCAACTAATAATTCATCCGCTTCTGGGTAGGTCTCTTTGTTTACTAATTCGGCTCTATCATCTACTACTACCACATAATATCCTAATATTTTAGCCAATTTACTAAGCTTATTACCTATATGCCCTCCACCTACAATTAATAGTTCATCCTTTTTCTTAAATACCTTCACAAAAACCTCCACATTTCCACCACAAACCATACCTAATCCATCTTGTCTCAATTCATACTTAATATTCTTAGATAAACCTCTCTTTATCAATTCCTTACTCTCTTCCATAGCTTGTCTCTCTATTTTTCCTCCACCAATAGTACCTTCTATTAATTCTCCCAACTCATTCACAAGCATCATACTACCTTCTCCCCTAGGAGTCCCCCTAGTACTGTTTACTATAGTTACTAATGCAGCATCTTCCTTGTTCCTAATCATATCATACAATTTTTCTATAACTTTCCCTTCCACATTATCTCCCCCGTTTCTAATCATATATAAATATACTATCTCCAGAATCAATAAGCTCTGACCACCTACGAAGTGAAATGAATCAAAAATTTTTATAAGGTGGAACATCAGAACATCCTGTGCTGCAAACAATTGTGAATCTTCTATACTAATTATAAGATTCGCACCCTATAGTCTGATAGTGACTTACCTTATAAAATATTTTTGATTTATTGAACTGAAGTAGGTGCTTATACATCTAGCGTAGCCATAGTTTATCTATATAAACAATTGTACTAAATTTTCTTCGCATTTGTTGATGATATTTGTAAAAAATAAAAAATCAGTAGTTAATAATCTAAATTCACAGACTATTAACTACTGACCATATTAGCTATTTAAAGCATCTATAATCTTCTCAGGTATAACTGGTAGTGAGCATATATTAGTTCCTAAGGCATGATTTATGGCATTTACTACTGCAGGTGCTGCTGCACAAGCACTTATTTCTCCCACACTCTTAGCTCCAAAAGGACCCATTTCCTGAGGTTCTTCTATTAAGTGAACTTTTACCTCTGGCATATCTGGCACATTTATAACATGGTATTTAGCAAAAGTATCACCCTTTAATCTTCCCTTAGAATCAGCAGTGATTTCTTCTGTTAAAGCCATTCCTATTCCCATTTGTATAGCCCCTTGAACTTGACCTTCCACCATACCTCTGTTTATAGCCTGACCTATATCATGTACTGCTAAAAAGTCTGTAACCCTTACTAGTCCTGTTAGTTTATCTACCTCTACCTCTGCAAAGTTTACGCAGTATACGGCTGGATTTGCAGGTGACTTATAACTTATAGTTTCACTCACATCCACTTCATATTTAGTTTGTATTTTAATTACCATTTCTCCATAGGATAATTCCTTATCATTACACTTAATTACTCCATCCTCTAAATGTATTTCATCTAAATCACATTCAAATACTTTAGCAGCATACTCTAAGAATCTTTTCTTTACCTTTTCAGCAGCTTTCATAGCAGCTCCACCACATACAAAAGTAACACGGCTTGCTTGGGTTCCTGCTGAATCAAATGGACTTGTTAAAGTATCTGCCTCTGGAATAAATATTTTATCTAAATCCACATCAAGTACTTCTGCAATTATCTGTTGCATAGATGTTATGGTTCCACAACCTTGATCATGAAGACCTGCATTTAAGTATATGGTTCCATCTTCGTTTATTCTAATATACATATCTATAAAATCTTGATATGCTCCATAATATCCATTACCATGGGTAGCACATGCAACTCCTATTCCCTTTACATATCTGCCTTCAGATTTAGGAACATTTTTTCTTTCATTCCAATTAAATATTTGGGCTCCCTCTTCAAGACATTCTGTAATCTTCACATTTCCAAGATTGGTTCCACCTGTAGGATCATCTTCATTAGGCTTCACCACATTTTTAAGTCTAAGTTCAATAGGGTCCATATTAAGTTTTTTAGCTATCATATCCATATTTATTTCCGATAATACATGGATTTGTGGAGATCCATATCCCCTACAAGCACCACCAACAGGAGTGTTTGTGTATACTATATCAGCCTTGAACCTTTGATTTTCAACCTTATATAATCTAAAGGACTTCTTAGCCATAGCCATGGCCACAGCATCTCCGTTAGTAAAGTAACCACCTGCATCAATTAATAAATCCATATCCCTAGAAATTAATTTACCATCATTACTTACAATAGTCTTTACATTGCCCTCTATAGCATGTCTAGTTCTTGTAGCTATAATACTTTCTTTTCTATCTAAAGTTAATTGTACAGGTCTTTTTAACTTATATGATAAGTAAGCACATACTGGTTCTAATATAGGTTGCCCCTTTCCTCCAAAAGATCCTCCCATTACAGTCTTAATCACCCTTACCTTGTTAAGGGGTAAATCTAGTATTTCTGCTACTAGTAATCTTACTTGATATACTACCTGACAAGGTGTGTACACCGTAAGATTTCCAAATTCATCTATATTAGTTACACAAGAGTGGTTTTCCATGGCTGCATGGTGAACCTTTGGAGAATGGACAGAAGTTTCTACTACCACATGTCCCTCTTCATCTACAGTTTCCACATTTCCCACTTCTATCTTTTTAGTAGATATATGATAACCGTCCTCCTTAAGTGCCTTTTTAGGATCTATAATAGGCGTATATTCTTCATACTCTATTTCTATTAAGCTAGCAGCTTCCTCTAATACTTCTTTGTTTTCCGCTACTATGGCTCCTATTCTATCTCCAACAAACTTTGGCTCATCTGTGAATATTTTTTCGTCCTTCATAACTTCAAGACCCACAAACCACTTATGAGAATTATAAAGAGTATCTGGTGAATCCTTTGGTGTGAACACCTTTACTACACCCTCTAATGCTTCTGCCTTATCATAATTTATACTTTTTACTCTTCCATTTGCTATATTACTTAATATAAGCTTTGAATATAGCATATTATTAAGTTTCATATCCCCTACATACTTGACTTTTCCCGTAACCTTTTCCTTTATATCATGTATTGGATACGTTTTTCCTACATATTTAAAGTTTTTCACATATATCACCTCCAATTATCCTAACAACTGCTTATAAATATCACTGCCCAAACCTTTTATGGCTTCACGTTTATAAGTTCTTGATTTTCTAGTTGGTATAGCCTCGTCAACTTGCTTTGATAAAACTTCATAAAATCTATCTAGTAACTTCTCATCTATTTCTTTATCATTTAAGAATTCTTCTACCATGGTAGCTCTAAAGGCCTTAGGCCCTAATGCACCTAAAACAACTCTACTGTCTAATATTTTATTTCCTTCTTTTTTAAGAAGTACACTCATATTTAACTTAGATATGGTAACCCTAGTTCTACTTCCCAATTTGGCAAAAGCACTTTCATACCCTTTGTATTTTGGTATGATTATTTCTATAATAATCTCATCCCTGTTTAATGAGTTTTTTCCAAGTCCTATTATAACCTCATCAATAGATCTTTCTATTCTTTCATTATGTGAGTTTATAGTTACTACCTTACTATCCATTAATAACAGGGTAGGTATAAGGTCGGCTCCAGCAAAGGCATTAGCCACATTACCACCAATAGTAGCCCAGTTTCTGATTTGAGTTGAACCAACTTGGCCAGATGCAAGGGACACACATATACAATTAGACTTTATAATTTCACTTTCTTCTATAGTAGTGAAAGTTGTACCTGCTCCTACTCTTATAAAGTCATTTTCTTCTTTTATATAATTTAATTCATTAATCCCTTTTAAATCAATTAATGTACCCTTATGGATTTTATCCTTTTTCATCTTTATTATTAAATCAGTTCCTCCACTTAAGGCATAGGTGTTTTCATCAATGTCTTTTAAACACTCTACCAACTGAGTTAAATTGTTCGGAGTTTTCATAATCATAGACATATTCACTCCTCCTTTATTTATGTGCCGCTGATTTTACAGCTTTCACAATTTTGTTATACCCTGTACATCTACATAAATTACCCTCTAGAGCAATCTTTATTTCTTCTTCCGATGGATCATCATTTTTCATTAATAATGCCTTAGAGCTCATAAGCATTCCTGGAGTACAATAACCACATTGAACAGCTCCATTTTCTATGAATGACTTTTGAAGCCTATCTAGCTCTTCATCCTTTTCTAAACTTTCTATAGTAAATATTTCTTTACCACTTACTTGATGTCCTAATACTAAGCATGAATTTACAGCAGCACCATCAATTATAACAGTACAAGCTCCACATTCACCTTCCCCACAACCTTCTTTAGTTCCTGTAAGCTTTAAATCATCCCTAAGGACATCTATCAATCTCTTAGCAGAATCCACATCCACCTTAACGTCTTTTCCGTTTACTCTAAATTCAAGTAACATAATTATCATCTCCCTGATACGTCATCTTCTTATCTTAAATTCTAATACACAACCGTCAAAAGAAAGTCCATTAATACAGTTTTATTTAAATCATTTTGACCTTTTATTTATGTGTAGATAAACTACTTCAAACTCAATAAACTCTAGCTACCTACAAGTTTCTATAATTCAAAAATTTTTAGAAGGTGGAACATCACAACATCCTATGCTGTAAACAATTGTGAAACATCTATAGTAAATATATGATTCATACTCCATAATGTGATAGTGACTTACCTTATAAACGTTTTGAATTATAGAAACGTAGTAGGTTCACATACCTTTAGCTTAGACATAATTTATCTATCCACATGGTATAAGTAGCAGGCCATAACCTGCTACTCTAATTTACTCATTAATTATATCTATAATTTTCTTAGATTTAATAAAGTTATATGATTTATTAATATCTACAGATAAATTTCTATCCTCTTCTAAGAAGGATACCTCTTTTCTGAATGCTTCCCATACTTTCTTAGTATACTTGCCAGCCTTTTCTACCTTCCTTAAATCCATAGCTTGGGCTGCATGCATTAACTCTATCCCTAGGATGTAAAAAAGATTATCAACTATTTTAGTTGTCTTTTGAACTACTAATGGAGTATTATTTGCATGATCCTCTATATCCCCTGCCACAGAAAAGAAATCTGCCGTTACAGGATTAGATAGATGTCTTATTTCCGTATCTAATGATGTAAATACCTTCTGAATAGTACCATAAGCAATTACTCTAGTATCTGCTGGCGTTAAGAACCTTGATAGTCCAGTAAACTTAGGTCTAGCTAACTTTATTGTTCTATGACAAGCTGCCTTAGATAAATGGCTAAGAGCTATTCCTAACATTTCAAAGCCTATTGCCCATGTGGTAGGTTCATAATTTGCACAGGCAACCATTCTTCTTTCATCTACTAATACACATGGATTATCCTCAGACGTATTTAAGTGAAGATGTAAATATTTTTCCACATGCTCAAGGGAATCTCTAACAGCTCCATGGATTTGACAAGACCCTCTAAAGCTAAGGGGATCCTGTAGTGCATCTGCAACTCCAGGTAAGTATAAATAACTTCCTTCTAGGAATCTTCTCACATTGTCTGCACTCTTATTTTGTCCTGGAAATGGTCTAATCTTATGGGTAGATTCATCAAGGGGAGTCACATTTCCCTTTAGGCCTTCTAGGGACATGGCATAAATTAAATCTGCCATATCAAGTAAATCTTGCACATCCTTTAAGACAAGAGCTCCCTCTCCAGCAGCCAATGCATTAGAACTTACTATTGCAAGGCCATCCTTTGGACCTAACACAATTGGCTCAAGCCCTTCTATTTCGTAAGCTTCCTTAGTAGTCATAAGTTTACCCTTATAATAAACATTTCCCTCTCCCATGGCTGCAAGGCCAATATGAGATAAACATGTTATATCTGCTTCTCCTACAGACCCCCTCTTTGGTATCTGTGGAAGTATATCTCGATTTATAAACTCTGCATATCTTTCTACTAACTTAGGCTGAGCTCCCGTATATCCTAATAAATAATTATTAAGTCTAGCTACTAATATGGCCCTTGTTTCTTCTAATGTTGCATCAGGTCCTACACCTAAAGTATGGGCTAATACTAGGTTTCTATTATACTCTTCATAGTATCTTTCAAAGATTTCCCTATCCTTATTAAGACCTACCCCCCTATTAAATCCATATACGGGTACATCACTATTTAGCATTTCATATACAAACTCTCTTGATTTCACAATTCTTGCATAAGCCTCTTCACTGATTTCAACTGCATATCCATCACGGGCTATTTTACTTATTTTATCCACTGTTAAATTATTTCCATCTAATACAACCTTCTTCATTTCCACCACTCCTCTTATAAAATCTAAAATTAAATTCTCAGACTATACACATAAACAGATTACTTTATAACTCAATAAACGCTATGCACCTATGAAGTGAAATAAATTAAAAATACTTGAGAGTGTGGAACATGACAACATCATATGCTGCAAACAATTGTGAATCTTCTACTGTAAGTATAAGATTCGTACTCTGTAATGTCATAGTGACTTCACTCGAAAGAATTTTTGATTTATTGAACTGAAATAGGTTCACATACCTCTAGCTTAAATACACCCTACCTAAAACCTTAATTCTAAATTCTATTAATTTTTCTTTTTAATGGGACGGTTATTAAATAACCGTCCCTAATAAATTTAATTATTTTGATTCCTCTTTCATTCCATTAACCTTATCGTACTTTTTATGATTTACAATCATATATACTCCACCAGCTGCCATAGCCAACATGAAGAATAGGATTGGGAAACCGGCCACAGTGGATATTTGCTTAGTAGCATCTATACCACTTATCTTTCCACCAGCAGATAATAAGTTAATTATTGCTAGAGATGACATTACTACACCCCAGAATATCTTAACTTGCCCTGGTGCTTCAGCTTGATCATCATTATATGCAGTAGTAGATAGTGATGATATGGTTGAAGTCATAGAGTCTGCCAATGTTACTATAGATACGAATATGGCTACAATATATATGATACTTGTAACTTTAAATCCAGGGAAATTCTTCAAGAATTCAAATACAGCAACTTCATTTCCACCAGCTTTCATGGCTTCAACGATTCCAGCACCATTCATTTGAAGGTTTACTGCTGCTCCACCAAATACTGCAAACCAAATTAAACCGAAAGTAGCTGGTAATACTAAGTTAACCATCATAAATTCCTTAATAGTACGTCCTTTTGATATTCTTGCAAAGAACATACCTGTAAGTGGTGCATAAGCAAGCCAAATAGCCCAGTAGTAAATAGGCCACCATCTTGGCCATGGAGATCCGTCTATTGGACTCATATATAAAGTTCTCTCAAAGAAATTTTGTATGAAGTGACCAGTAGATTGAGTTCCAAAGTTTACTATAAATCTTGAAGGCCCCAATATAAATACAAATACTAACATTACTATAAATAGTTTTGCATTATTATCAGATAACCACTTGATACCCCTTTGTAATCCTGTGTAACTTGAAATTACATATGTTAAAACGATACCTGCAACTATTGCTATCCATAACATTTTTCCCGTTTCAATTCCAGTAAGTATGTTAAGTCCACTACCTATTTGCATGGTACCTACACCTAAGATAGCAGAAACTCCACCAGCTATGGCAAATAATGAAATATTATCTACAATAGCTCCAACTGACCCTTTTATCTTTTCTCCAAAGAATGGATATAGGGTAGAACTTACTTGGAATGGTAACTTTGCATTATATACACAGAAAGCTATAGTTACCCCTGCAATTGCATACATACCATAAGGTAAGAACGTCCAGTGAATTAAAGTTTGAGTCATAGAAAACATTGCTGCTGCTTCAGACCCTGGTGTAAGACCAAGAACTTCTGGTGGATTGTACATGTGAGTTAATGGCTCAACAACTCCCCAGAATAATACTCCTGTACCTATACCAGCACAGAGTGAAATTGCAAACCAGTTCCAATAACTTAACTCAGGTTTTGCATCTGGCCCACCCAACTTAATTTGTCCATATTTAGAACACATTAAATAAATACATAATGCTAAGAAAATAAGTCCTGATATTTGGAATAGCCATCCAAAGTTTTCAAATGCAAATTGTGCGATTGCATTTTCTGCATTGAAGAATGCTTCTGGAGCCACAATTCCAGTTATTATTGCCAATAAAAATATTATTGACATTGGAATGAATATGGACATCCTTAAACTAGCCTTTTCTAACTTCTTCATAATATCCCCCTTCTTCTTTCTTTTGATTTTGGCAAACGTTTACAAATTAAATATTCTAAAAATTTTAACTTATCACCATTTTAGCACACTAAAGTCAAAATAAAGTCAAAACATTCACAATTATAGTCTAGTATTTATTTTTTCCGTACAAAAGTGCAATTTTATTTTTGACTTTTTTCTTTTTGAGTTTTAAAAAAGAACTTCCATTAATGAAAGTTCTCTTATTATTATTTTTTATTTCTATTTGCCATTTTATCTTTTACTTCCTCATATACCTTCATGGCATTTGGATTTTTAATTTTCTCTGCTACTTCCTTTGATTTTTTCAAATGTAGGGAAGCCAAATTATAATTTTCTTCTTCTATCAGTAATAAGGCCATATATCCATGGGCAATTGAACGTCCCCAAAGGTAATTTAATTTAGAATATATACTAAGGGCCTTTTTAATATATTCTTTAGATTTTTTATAATCCTTCATATTATAGTATGCTTGACCTATATTAGTATAAACGGTAGGTAATCCTACTATTATATTTTTACTCTCACATAGGATAACTGCCCTTTTATAAAATATTATGGCATCTTCATTTTGATTATTTATTCTCTTAGCATCTCCCATATAATGATATGCTGCCGCTATATTTAATATATACTTATTATTTTCATCTAATGTGGTGAGTATATTTATTGAGCTTTTAAGAAGTTCCTCTGCGGATTCATATTCTCCCTTTAATATGTTAAGGTATCCTTTAAATCTTAAAAATACTCCTTTTTTATCCATATAATTTTCTTTGCTTATTATTTCAAAGGCCTTATTAATATACTCTTCCATCATATTAATATTAGATGTATTCATACAATAATATATTAATTGTTGATATCCTTCTAATGCCAATAAATATTCTTTAATTTCTAATGCCTTATGAATTATTTTTTCTGTTATATTAATACCCCTTTTATAGTCTCCCGTTGCAATATAGTATTTTCCTAACATATTTAAATAATGTAGCTCTATAACTCTTAAGGTTTCTCCCTTACCACTCTTTTTTAACTCTTTGATTATATTTTTTATTTCCTCTAGTTTTTTGATTACTTCTCCCTTGTTAACTTCCTTTGAATCATATTTACCAATTAATTTTGGACTAACTAATGGAAAGACTTCCTGAGTTAATTGTAAATAAGTTTTAAAGTTTTTTACTATATATTCTAATTCTTTTAATTTATTGCCGCTCTTGTTAAAGTGATATATTAATCTACCATAATAGGAGTCATCCTCATAGGCCATTTGGCCTTCTATATAGTTTGCCACTTTATTGTGCAAAAGTTTTTTTCGTGAAAGACTCATTTGATTATACACATAATCCCTTATTTTTTTATGAGTAAACACAAATTCAATTTCGTCACCTGTTATACGCTCTTTTATAATATTTTTTTCCTGTAGTTCTTCTATAATATCCATAAGTTCTAACTCTTTTTTTCCACTTAAGGATATTATATCCCTTAAAGTTATCTTATCAAAAAATATGGAGAATATATTTAGTATCTTTCTACTTTCTTCAGAAATACTAAGTAGTCTATGCCTTAATATGTTCTTAGTTTTATCGGATATATCTGTAAGGCTTTTATTCTCTCTAATATTATTTAATATTTCTACTAGGAAAAATGTATTTCCCTCTGTTTCTTTATATAAAATATGATTTAACTCTTTAGTTATAATATTTTTACCTAAGTATACTTTAGAAAACTTAAACACGTCTTCCCTACTAAACCTTTTGATTGGAATTTCATCCAATATATTATTTTTTATCATTTTACTTAAAAACAATTCTAATTCTTGTTTATTATAGCTTCTATATGTGAATACAAAAAATATATCACTATTTTTTTGCATAATATTCTTAATTAAGGATAGGCTTGATTTATCAATCCATTGGATATCATCAAAAAACAATACTATCTTTTTATTTCTTGAGATGGTTTTTAATATATTAATTATGATCTCTTCTGCCACCTGATATTTTAAAATATCTACATTTTCTATGAGATTTACATGCTTTATATTATCTTTAATACTAATTCCAGGGAATATATAACTTATGACATTTTCCCATAAAACAGGAATCTTAATATTATCTTCCTTTATTATATTTCCTAATTGATTAAAAATTTGTGACCAGGGTTTTAATAAATAATGTTTTTCTACTTCATAACATCTACTTATAAACTTATAGGAGTCATCTTTTATACACTTGTCCATAAATTCTTCTGCCAATTTAGTTTTTCCTATACCTTCTTCCCCCGTCAATACCATATTCTTGTATTCTTTATCCCTTATGAAATTATTAAAATTCTTTTTTAATTTCTTTAGTTCCTTCTCACGTCCAAATAAAAAACTTCTAGACTTTTCTGTATCCTCTTTGTTTTTCATAGCCTTTTTTTGAATCAATTCTTCAAATAATTCTGTAGTCTTCACATCTGGAGTTATGGCCAATTCTTTATCTAGAATATTGACTAATTTATTATATACTTCTATTCCCTTATTGTAGTTCTCTACTTGATCATATACACCCATGAGAAACCTGTAGGCCTTTTCATCTAATTCATCTATTTTTATAAGCCTTTTACAATTACTTTCCGCTTCTTCATATAATTTATTTTTAAAATCCATGTCTATCTTTTTATTTAATCTGTCTATGAGTTTATCCTTATATTCTTCCTTCTTTCCAATCATCCACTCTTGAAAATTCTCAGCATCTTTAATTAAAAATCCCTGTAAAAACTCCCCTTCATATTCTATGTTATTTTCTATATTGTCCTTTAAAAAATTCTCCACATCAATATGCCAATCAATATCTTCATTTAACATTAAAATAGATCTACTTGGTGATATGATTATATCATCCTTGAATAGTTTTCTTATGGTATATACTGCATTTCTTAAATTTTTCTTTCCCGTACTCTCATTGGCCTCACACCAAAGAAGATTTACTAGTTCATTTCTCTTAGCTCTTTTTTTCACAAGTAAATAGTAAAAAAGGGCCTCTGCCTTTCTAAAGGGAAAGCTTATTCTATTTTCTTCATAAAATATTTCTGGTGTACCAAATAATTTAGCTACTATTTTTACCATAAGATAACTCTCCTTAATAAATTATGGTTAAGAGTCTAGGATTGGCTCTTAACCATATGTTATATTGTGAAACTTATGAAAGTATAAACTGTCATTAATACTTTTATTTTATAATACTACTTTTCCTAAGATTCTCTTTTCTACTTCTTCTACTTTTGATTCAATTTCTTCTACTTGTGCACTTACTTCTTCTACAAAAGCTTCATCCTTTATAGAACCTAAGTTAATCTTTACATTATATAATGCAGATAACACAGCTGTTCTAGACATCATGGCAGCTACAGCACCATCTGTTACAGCATTTTGATTTCCCTTTACTACAACAACCTCTATGATTTCCATAATCTCTAGAGCCTTTTTAGCCACACTTAGTGGAACTAACGATGCGCTCTTAGATCCAGCTTGAATAGCTTCTCTTCTCTTAGCCTTGTCTTCATCTGTTTCCTTAGGTAATTTAAATGCATCCATAACTTCGTTAAATGCATCTGAATCCCTATCTATGTCAAGGACGAATTCAGTTCTAAATTCTTCAGCCTTCTTAGCTATTTCTTTCATTTCTTCTTCTACTTCAACATACTTTTTCTTACCTACAGTAAGGTTTGCAACCATCTCAGTTAAAGCTGCTGCTATACCTCCAGATAATGCTGCTATACTTCCACCACCAGGAACTGGTTCATTAGAAGCCGTTTTATTTAAAAATTCTTTAACATTTAAATCTGCTAACATTTTATATTTCCTCCTTTATAAGGTTTAAAGTTTAGTGTTAAGGCTTTAGGCTTTTATCCCCGAACCCTTAACACTTAACCATGTTTTTAGTATAATAATCCGCTGTTTTCGTTATTTACAACTAATTTACCACCCTTTATAACCTTCTCTACAGTGTTAACTCCTATGTGGTATGGTATAAACTTATATGAAGGGAATTCAAGGATTACTAAATCACCTTTCTTGCCTTCGTCTATACTTCCTACTTCATGAGCACGGTCTATGGCCGCTGCACCATTAATAGTAAGGGCTGTAATAGCCTCTTCAATAGTCATATTCATATATAGTGTAGATAAAGCAAATAATAATGGTATGGATTCTGTATGACAGCTTCCAGGATTAAAGTCAGTAGCTAGTGCCACAGCACAACCGTTATCTATCATAAATCTTCCACGAGCATAATGTTCCTTTAAACTAAATGCTGTAGCCGGTAATAATGTGGCCACAACTCCAGCTTCAGCCATTTTCGTTATGCCTTCATCTGATGCTTGAAGTAAGTGGTCTGCAGATACGGCTCCAACTTCTGCTGCTAGATCAGCTCCACCTAAGTGTACAATCTCATCTGCATGTAACTTTAGTTTCATTCCCATTTCTTTTGCTTTATTTAATAACTTTCTAGACTCTTCTACTGAGAATACATTTTTCTCACAGAATATATCACAAAACTCTGCTAAATCATTTTCTACCACATGTGGAAGAACTGTTTCAATTATATAATCAATAAAGTCTTCTCCACGCCCCTTATAACCAACTGGAACTGCATGGGCACCTAGGAATGTCTTACTTATATCCATAGGATGGATTTTTTCTAATTCTTTCATTACTTCCAATTGTTTAATCTCCGTGTCAAAATCTAAACCATAACCACTTTTACCTTCTACAGTTGTAACTCCAAATTTCAACATGGAATCAAGTCTTTTCTTTCCAAGTTCTATAAGATCTTCTTTAGATGCCTTTAATGTTCCATTTGTAGAGTTTGCGATTCCGCCACCAGCTTGCATAATCTCCATGTAAGAGCAACCTCTAAGTCTCATGTCAAATTCTTTTTCTCTATATCCACCAAATACAAAGTGAGTATGAGAATCTACAAATCCAGGAAGTACAGCCTTACCAGTGGCATCTATAACTTCATATTTAGACTCATCCACATTTGCCATTATTTCATCTGTCTTACCTACTTTTTTGATTATTCCATCTTCTATTACTACAGCGCCATTTTCTATTACATGGATATCATCCATTTCTTTTCCAGTTTTACCTTTAAATCCACTACAAGTTACTAGTTGATTTGCATTTTTAATTATCATATTTCCCATAATCATCTACTCCATTAAGCTAGTTTCTATAACTTTGTCCATTGAGAATCCATATAATCCTAAGTAGTAAGCTGCACTATCTATTAAAGCTTCCATAGGAACAAGTCCTACTACTTCACTACCTAATACATTAACTCCATATCTCTTAGCTTCCATTTTAACTGTTTCAAATACTCTGTATACAGAAGTCTTAGTATAATCTGTAATATTCATTGTTACTTGAGTAATTCCTCTTTCTTTAATTTCAACTCCACCAGCTTTAATGTATCTAAATCCACCACCAGAGTGTCTAATAGCTCTTGCAATCTTGTTTGCAATTTCCACATTTTGAGTATCTAAGTCAATGTTATAAGCTACAAGTGGCATTCTAGCTCCTACTGCTGTAACACCTGCTGTTGGGTGAATTTCATTCTTACCAAAGTCTGGATGCCATTCTGGATCTTGTAACTTTTCAGGCATTCCTTCAAATTGTCCCTTTCTTACCTTTGCTAAGTTTTCTCTAGCTGGTGTACTTGCTGCCTTTTCATATAAGAATACTGGAATATCATGTGCTTCATTTATTGCTTTAGCTGTTTCTTTTGCAAGCTCAACAGCTTCTGCCATAGACATATTCTTAATAGGAATAAATGGTACTACATCTGTAGCTCCCATTCTAGAATGTTGTCCTTCATGCTTAGTCATATCAATTAATTCAGCTGCAATACCTACAGATTCTACTACTGAATTTTTTACTGCCTCTGGCTCTCCCATTATAGTAACTACCACTCTATTGTAATCTTTATCAGCTTCATAATTTAATAATTTTACATTTTCTGCTTGTCTATATGGATCAACTATTTTCTCTATTTTATCCATATCTCTACCTTCACTATAGTTAACAACACATTCTACTATTTTTCTTGCTTCACTCATGTCAATTTCCTCCTTAAAGATGTTTAGGGTTTAGAGTTTAGGGTTTAGGGTTCTCATTTTTATCCCTTAACTCTAATCTCTTCACCCTTAACTCTAATCTTTTTTTATTTTTCTAACTTTTCAGCTACTAATTTCTTTACTAGGTCTTCCTTTGGAATATATGGTAATGTAATATGATCTTGACCTTTGTAAATTTCATTATATTCTACACAAGTAGATACGGCATTTTCGTTTCTAGCCCAAGCACGTCTAGCAACTCCACCCATAACATCCCAAGGCATAGCGCTCTTTAAAATGTTATCTACTCTAGTACTTCCATCTAGAACCATACCAAATCCACCATTGATAGATTTTCCGATTCCTACACCACCACCATTGTGAAGAGCTATTAAACTCATACCACGAGCAGCATTTCCTGCGAAAATGTGAGTAGCTTGGTCTGCCATAATATTACTTCCATCTTTAATGTTAGATGTTTCTCTAAATGGAGAATCAGTTCCACCTGTATCATGGTGATCACGACCTAACATTACTGGTCCAATTTCTCCACGTCTAACCATTTCGTTAAACTTAAGAGCAATTCTCATTCTTCCAAGGGCATCTTGATATAGAATCCTTGCTTGAGTTCCAACAACTAATTTATTATCATCTGCATCTTTAATCCAAATGTAGTTGTCCTTATCTTGATATCTTCTCTCTGGATCGATGCAGTCCATAGCAGCCTTATCAGTCTTTAATAAGTCTTCATGCTTACCACTTAAGCATACCCATCTAAATGGACCATATCCAAAGTCAAATAATTGAGGTCCTAATATATCTTCCACATAAGATGGCCAAATAAATCCATCCTTATCGTCTCTACCATTTTTAGAAATTTCCTTAACTCCTGAATCATAGATAGCTTTCATAAAAGCATTTCCATAATCGAAGAAGTAAGTTCCACGGCTAGTTAATTCTTTAATTACTTCATAGTGAGTCTTTAAAGTCTCATCTACTAATTCTTTAAACTTAGCCTTATCTTCTCCAAGTAATCTTGTTCTTTCTTCAAAAGATATTCCTTGTGGACAGTATCCACCAGTGTATACTTCATGACAAGAAGTTTGGTCAGATAATAAATGTATATGAACGTCATTCTCTACTGCATATTGTAATAAATCAACTATATTACCATGGAATGCAATAGCACAAGTTTCTTCTTTATCCATGTAGTCTTGAGCTAAGTCAAATGCTTCCTTTGGACTCTTAGCAACTGCACTTACCCATCCTTGTTCATGACGAGTTACGATTCTTGAGTAGTCAACTTCTGCAATGATACCTACACCTTTAGCTATCTCTACAGCTTTACCTTGAGCTCCACTCATTCCACCAAGTCCAGAAGTAACAAATAATTTACCTTTTAAGTCATCCTTAATTCCAAGCTTCATTCTACCAGCACCTAAGATAGTAGAGTAAGTTCCATGAACGATACCTTGAGGTCCAATGTACATCCAACCACCAGCAGTCATTTGTCCATAGTTAGCAACTCCTAGTGCTGCTGCTCTGTTGAAGTTTTCCATATCATCAAACATACCAACCATAAGTCCATTAGTAATAATTACTCTTGGAGCGTCTGGCTTTGAATGGAATAATCCTAGAGGATGTCCTGAATGGATAACTAATGTTTGATCTTGAGTTAATACTTCTAAGTATTTCTTAATTAATAGATATTGCATCCAGTTTTGACAAACTTGACCCGTTTCTCCATAAGTAACTAACTCATAAGGATAAAGAGAAATGGCAAAGTCTAAGTTGTTGTCCATCATTACTTGGAAAGCTTTTCCTTCAATACATTGTCCCTTATACTCATCAATTGATTTTCCTGTAATATTTCCCTCTGGTCTAAATCTATATCCATAGATTCTTCCCTTAGTCATTAATTCCTCTAAGAATTCTGGAGCTACTACTTCATGAAATTCTTCTGGTACATATCTTAGAGCATTTTTAAGAGCCAATTCTATTTCATCTTGAGATAGATTAACGTCTCTCTTTGGAGCTCTTCTTAAACCTTCTATAAATGCTGGATATTCCGGTAATACTGCATCTAATTTAACTTCCATAGCTTGTGCTACTTCTTTATTTGATAACATATTATTTCCTCCTTGCTTAATTTTATGTCCTTGATTCTTATTCGTCTAATCATAAAAAAAGGCTTTAGGTTTAGGGTTTAGAGTTTAGGATTTTATCCCTCAACTCTAAACTCCTATCCCTTAACCATTAATGTTTTCTAGAATAACCCTGAAATGTTTCCGTCTTCATCTATATCCATTCTATTAGCAGATGGTACCTTTGGAAGTCCTGGCATTACCATGATATTTCCTGTTAAGCATACGATAAATCCAGCTCCATTAGATACTCTTACTTCTTGTACTGTTATATCAAAATCTTTAGGCGCACCTAATAGATTTTGGTTATCTGATAATGAGTATTGAGTTTTAGCCATACAAACTGGAAGTTTATCAAGTCCTAACTCTTCTAACTTCTTAATTTGCTTCTTAGCTTTACCACTAAATACAGCACCACGTCCACCATATATTTCAGTTACGATAGCGTTTACCTTTTCTTCAATAGGTTGTTTTTCATCATAGATGAATTTAAAGTCTGGAGTTTCTCCTTCGATCATTGAAACTAACTTTTCAGCCATTTCAATTCCACCTTCTCCACCTTTTTCCCAACATTCATTTAATACTACGTCTACGCCTGCATCTTCACACTTCTTAATTAAAAGATCAATTTCAGCTTGAGTATCTGTAGCAAACTTATTGATTGCAACTAATGCAGGTAATCCAAACTTTCTAATGTTTTCAACTTGCTTCTCTAAATTTGCAAATCCCTTATCTAGAGCTTCTACGTTTTCTCCAGATAACTCTTTTTTGTTTACTCCACCATGCATTTTAAGAGCTCTAATTGTAGCAACTATTACTACTGCATCCGGACTAAATCCGCCATATCTACACTTGATGTTTAAGAACTTTTCAGCTCCTAAGTCTGCACCAAATCCTGCTTCTGTTACTAAGTAGTCACCTAATTTTAATCCTAACTTTGTAGCCATTATACTGTTACAACCATGAGCTATATTAGCAAAAGGTCCACCGTGTATAAGTGCTGGTGTGTTTTCTAATGTTTGCACTATATTTGGCTTGATAGCATCTTTAAATAACATGGCCATAGCTCCGTGTACACCTAATTCCTTAGCATAAACTGGTGCTCCTTCATAATTGTATCCTATTACCATCTCTCCAAATCTTCTCTTTAAATCCATTAAATCAGTAGCTAAACATAATACTGCCATAACTTCTGATGCAACGGTAATCATAAATCCATCTTCACGAACGAAACCATTTCCCTTAGGTCCAAGTCCTACAACAACGCTTCTTAAGTTTCTATCGTTCATGTCTAATACTCTTTTCCAAGTAATTTGACGAGCATCGATGTTAAGTTCATTTCCTTGTTGAATATGGTTGTCTATAGCTGCTGATAATAAGTTGTTAGCAGTAGTTATAGCGTGCATATCTCCAGTAAAATGTAAGTTAATGTCTTCCATTGGAACTACTTGTGAATATCCACCACCTGCAGCTCCTCCTTTAACTCCGAATACAGGTCCTAAAGATGGTTCTCTTAAAGCAATTACTGCCTTTTTACCAACCTTGTTTAATGCCTGACCAAGACCTACTGTTGTAGTAGATTTTCCTTCTCCAGCTGGAGTCGGGTTAATTGCAGTAACTAATACTAGTTTTGCATTTTCTTTATTTTCTAATCTTTTAAATATATCTAAAGATATTTTTGCCTTATATTTTCCATATAACTCTAATTCATCATCTAATATATCCCAATCTTTTGCTATATCAGCTATTGGTAACATTTTTGCACCTTGTGCTATTTCTATATCGCTTGGAACTTTACTCATGAATGATTCACTCCCTTTGTAATCTTCTTGTTTTAAATTATAGATGGTTTCCGTCTCTAAAACGTCTCCATCTTTTAATTTTTAGAAATTATCTAATTTTTGTGAAATTTGACGTTTTGTGACTTATTTAATTACAGTTCCACAATTTATAATGCCCTAGTGGCTAAAAAAAACTCCTGTGAGAATGCTCTCACAGGAGTTTTTATTAAAATTCTAATTCACCTATTGCTTCTTCAACAGCTTCTACTATAACATTGCTGTCTACTAATTCTGCTGCTTTGTTTATATCTCTATACATTACTCTATCATCTTCCCAAGTGCTTACTACTTCTCTTACTTTTTCATAAGCAACTTTAGTTCCTAATCCTAGCTTTTCGCTACCTCCATTTAAGTCTATAGCTTGTACAGCACTTATAAGTTCTATAGCTACTACACGACTAGCATTGTAGCAAATATCTCTAGCTCCTCTAGCTGCAATAGTTCCCATACTTACATGGTCTTCTTGGTTTGCAGAGGATGGAATAGAATCTACACTTGCTGGATGAGCTAATACCTTATTTTCTGATACTAGAGCTGCTGCTGCATATTGAGCAATCATAAATCCAGAGTGAAGTCCTCCCTTTTTAGTTAAGAAAGCTGGTAATCCACTTAAAGCAGGGTTTACTAATCTTTCAATTCTTCTTTCAGATACGTTAGCAATCTCTGCTATGGCAATCTTTAAGAAATCAAATGGTAATGCCATTGGCTGACCATGGAAGTTCCCTCCTGAAATAGCATATTCGTCATCAGCAAAGATAAGTGGGTTGTCTGTAACTCCATTCATTTCTATATCCACTTTACTTAATACATAGTTAATAGCATCTTTACTAGCTCCATGAATTTGAGGTAAGCATCTTAATGTGTATGCATCTTGTACTCTTATTTCACCTTGTCTAGTAGTTCTTCCACTATCCTTAACTATTCTTAAGAAGTTTTTACCCGTATCCATTTGCCCCTTGTGTGGACGCACCTTATGAACTCTTTCATCATAAGCATCTACTATTCCGTTTAATGCCTCCAGTGTTAATGATGCAGATATATCAGCAAGCTTTGCTAAGTTCTTAGCATCGTAAGCCGCTAAAGCTCCTGTAGCTGTAAGTACTTGCGTTCCGTTAATAAGGGCTAAACCTTCTTTAGAAGTAAGTTCTACAGGAGTGATTCCAGCCATTTCCATAGCCTTTATACCATCCATAAGTTCTCCCTTATAATATGCTTCTCCGTCTCCAATTAAAGGTAGTACCATATGTGAAAGAGGTGCTAAGTCACCACTAGCTCCTAAAGATCCTTTTTCTGGAATAGCTGGATGTACTCCCTTGTTTATCATTTCAATTAATGTATCTAGTGTATTTGGTTGAATTCCTGAGAATCCTTTAGAAAGGGCATTTGCACGCATAACCATGATGGCTCTTACTATGTCTTCAGAAAAATTTGGACCTACGCCACAAGCATGACTGATGATTAAGTTTCTTTGTAAGTCCTTAGCTTCGTCCTTAGTTATGCTCACATCGCTGAACTTTCCAAAACCAGTAGTTATACCATAGACAACCTTTTCCTCATCAACTAACTTGTCTACAAAAGCTCTAGATTTTTCTACTCTCTTTCTAGCTTCACCATCTAGTTCCACTTCATATCCATGTCTTGCCACGTTAACTAAATCTTTCAGAGTTAAACTATTTCCGTCAATAATAACTTTTTTCATGTATACCCCTCCATTTATAATTTATCTACAAAACATTTTTTCATGTTTTCAAATTTTCTGACTATACTAAAATTATACATGTGTCGAATATTGAAAGTCAATTGAATCGAGACAACTTACAGTAGTATTGCTTTATCTCATTAAAGAATGGAGAATAAAAAGAGATAACAAACATCAGTTTATTATCTCCAATTCTATTTAAAATATTAATATTATAACACTATATACAACTGGTACCAACAAGGCAGGTAGCATATTTCCAACTTTTATTTTTGTAACCTTTAACATATTAAATGATAAGGCTATAATTAAAAGTCCTCCAATGGGAGTTATTTGACCTATGAGATTTTCAGTCAATACGCCCTTTAAATATGTGGCTCCTAAACTTATACTTCCTTGATAGATTAAAACGGATAGGGCAGAGAATGCCACACCAATACCCATAGTAGAAGTAAATATAATAGATGATATGCCATCTAGTACAGATTTTGCATATAATATTTCGTGATTGTTTTTAAGGCCATCCTCTAATGCTCCTAATATGGCCATGGCTCCTATACAATAAATTAGGCTAGTAGTCACAAAAGCCTTTGATACTTTACTTTCTCCCATATCAAACTTATTTTCAATAGTATCTCCTAAACCTTCTAACTTCCCTTCTATATTTATCCATTCACCTAACATAGACCCTATTACCATGCTAAATATTACTAATAAAAAGTCATCCCCCTTGATGGACATGGCATTTTTAATACCTATTAAAAATACACATAAGCTAAGAGCTTGAAGTATTATGCTTTCATAATCACCCTTTATCTTTTCACCAGATACTCTCTTAATACATTTCTTCCCCACTAAAGCTATAATACAACCTCCAAGAATTGCTCCCGCATTCACTATTGTTCCTAACATTTCCATATCCCCCTACTACTATACTTAAATATAATATATAATTATACACTAGGAGGAATATAGATTCATCACTTATTTACTCATATTTAGGAATAGTGATAATAGCCTTAAATAAATCTCCATCTATATCTATATTAAAATTTCCCTTTTGTAACTCTACAAGACTCTTAGCAATGGATAATCCAAGGCCACTCCCTTCACTCTGCCTAGATTCATCTCCACGTTTAAATCTCTCCATGAGTTCATTGGCATCTATATTTAATTCATTGGCAGATATATTTTTCATCACTATGGATATACTATTTTGTGAATCTATCACATCTATATATACTCGTGAATTCATGAGTGCATATTTAAATATATTAGACATGAGGTTTTCTATAACTCTCCACAATAATTTTCCATCTGCCTTTACAAAGGCCTTTTCCTCAGGATAATTGAATTTAAAGTCTAAACCAGAAGAATTTATCTTATTATCTAACTCCCCCATCACTTGAGTTAGTAAAGATATTATATCTATTTTTTCAAAATTCACAGGAATACTACCACTAGATGCCTTTGATGCTTCAAATAAATCATCTGTTAAAAGCTTTAATCTTAAGGATTTTTCCTCTAATACTTGTAAATATTCTTTTATATTTTGGGAATCCACATCTTCTTTTTTAAGTAAATCTATATAAGTTATTATAGATGTAAGGGGTGTTCTTATATCGTGAGATACATTACTAATAAGTTCTGTCTTTAACCTTTCACTTTTTAGCTCCTTTTCAATGGCAACTTTAAGACCTTCAGTCACTCCATTTATGCCATTTGCTAGTTCCTTATATACACCGCTACTTTCTGTTTTTATCTCATAATTTAGTTGGCCCTTTTCAATTGACTTTATTCCAGTCATTATTCTCTCTAAATCCCTTACTTTTTTTGGTGTTGGAATCATTCTAATAGCCAGTGGAGATCTTTTTAATCCATTGCCTATAAATGAAAATATTTTTCTTATGATTTTATATATTAACGTATGACTAATTAGAGTTCTATTTTTAATACGTTTTGTCATGGTCAATAATAAATTAATTCCTATAGCACTAGCTATAGCGGCTAAAGGCATCATAGCTATTCGGGAAGATTCTGTGTAAATTAAATACGCACCTGCTAGGCAAACTATTATAATACTTCCATTTATTATTAAGTTCAAATCCACATAGGGTTTATCTATTAATGACATCTTCACAGGACCATTTTTTTCTTCTCTTCCACAAGTATACATTAGGTGAATCAATGCAATCATAAGACCTATACATGCACCTATAATAATTTTTAAATGAAATAATAAAACTGTTCTTCTCTCATCCCAATTCTTTTGTTTTAAATTTATAAATTCTTCACCAAAACCAATATAAACAGTTTCATTATCATAATCCTCGAACCATCGCCTCATATAATACCTCATATTCGGACCTTCTATTGAAACATGTTGTTCACTTTCATCATAGGTAATATATACAGGTTGTGATTTAAAGAATTTCTTTGAAGCATCTACTGAATTGGTTTTTACATAGTCTCCTTCAGATATGAAATAATGTAAGCCTTCTATACTATTTATCTTGTTTAATTTTTCATTATATCTTCTTAAATCTTCATTTATTTTCTTAGTTTTCCATTCATTAATCTGTGAAAAATATTCCTTTTCAAATGCTTCTTTCACATCATCTTCTTTTATCTCATCTTTTTTTAGTTTACTCTCTTCATAGAATTTTTCTTGAAAACCATAATATAAATTTTGAAGTTCATTATCATAATTATGTTCTTTTAACGTGCCACCACTTTTAATATGCTCTTCATCTTTGTAAATAGTTAAAATATTAATTAGATCTGAAGATATATCATATATTTCGTTTTCCAGTTCATAGCTTCTTTTATAATCTCCTTTAAAAATTAAGTCTCCATCCATATGTCTCATAGAAGAAATCTCAATCACAGAGGCTATAATAGTAACTGAACAAGCAACAGCTACTAAAAAAGATACTGCCTTAATAAATCTGTTATACATTATATTTTTCCACCTTATATCCAATTCCCCACACCACCTTTAAATATTTTGGTTCTTTAGGATTTATCTCAATCTTTTCTCTTATTCTTCTTATGTGCACAGCAACTGTGTTCTGTGCTCCATAGGCATAATCATTCCACACTTTTTCATAAATCTCTTCAATAGAATATACTATCCCTGCATTTGCTACTAGTTCCTTTAAAATTTTATATTCTAGGGGAGTTAATTTAACTATCTCATCATCTATAGTCACTTCCTTTCTCTCATCATCAACTACTAAACCACCAGTTCTAAATATACCTGTCTTTTTAGCATAACTCCCAAAGGAAGTATATCTTCTCAATTGTGATTTTACCCTAGCTATTAGTTCTAATGGATTAAATGGCTTTGTCATATAATCATCTGCTCCCATATTTAATCCCATTATCTTATCCATATCCTCAGATTTAGCCGACAGCATTATAATTGGAATATTTTTAGTATCCCTTATTTTGTTAGTAGCTGTCATACCATCCATTTTAGGCATCATAATGTCCATTATAATTAAATGTATCTCTTCATTTTCCAACACACTTAATGCCTCTGCCCCATTGTAAGCCTTAAATATGTTGTAACCTTCATTTTTAAGATATATTTCTATAGCATGGACTATTTCCTTATCATCATCACATACGAGTACATTCATAAACTATTCCCTCCTAACCAAGTTGTATTAATAATAAATTTATTATAGCAATAATTATAAAGCTTATGTATTACGAACTATATTACTAAAAACGAAAGATTTTCTTAAGATTGTATACAGAGAGACACACTATGTTCAAACTAGGTGTATGTGAACCTATTTCAGCTCAATAAATCAAAATTTCTTTCGAGTGAAGTCACTATCACATTTCAAAGTATGAATCTAATACCTTTGGTAGAAGGTTCACAATTGTTTACATCATAAGGTATTGTGATGTTCCACACTCTCAAGAATTTTTAATTCATTTCATTTCATAGGTAGCAATAGTCTATATTTACTTACAAGGGAATATGAATGAAAAATTTTTAGAAGGTGGAACATCAGAACATCATATGCTGCAAACAGTTATGAACCTTCTACCGTGAATATACTATTCATACTCTATAGTCTGATAGTGACTTACCTTATAAAATATTTTTTATTTATATGACCGAAGTAAGTTCACATACAGTTAGCTTCCATGTAGTTTTTCTACAACGACAATTAAAATAACTCTCAATTAATTGAGAGTTATAAAATAAAATTATTTTCCTATGTTTAATTCTCTAGCATAATAAAACATGTATTGTTGAGCAAATCCACCTAAGTCTTCATATTTTTCTTTTGCAAATTCCTGTATCTGATTATTAGTAGCCCCATCTTTAAAATAAAAATATTCCATGACTCTTTTTACCCATACATCTATGGGAAAGGCCTTATATTTTCTCATGGAAAATAATAATATACAATCGGCGACTTTAGGTCCTACTCCCATTAATCTGAGTAAATTCTTTTTAGCCATTTCCCTATCTAAGTTTTCAAGTTTGTACACATCTACTTGATTTTCTTTCACTATAAATGTGGTACTTTGTATGTATTTTGCCCTATATCCCACATTTAAGTTCTTTAATTCCTCTTCTGGCTTGTTATATAGTTCTTCTGGTGTGGGAAAGGCATAATATTTTTTTCCATTATACTCTTCTATGAACCTTCCATACTTTTCACTAATAAGCTCTACTGATTTTTTTATCCTAGGTATGAAATTTCTGGCAGATATGATAAAAGATATTATGGTTTCCCATTCATCTTGATTTAATATCCTTATACCACATCCATGTTCCACTGCTTGTGCCATGATATTATCATCCTTTGTCAATTTATCTTTAATAGCACCATAATCCCTATTAAAGTCAAAATAATCTATCCATATATTTTGAAAATCTGTCATATTAGTATTTAAAAATGTAATAGTATCTTCATCTTCATATATATGAAGTACTTTGCCATGGGCTACGCCTATATAACTTCCATCCTCTTGTTCATTCCATCTAAAACATTGACCGCAATCAAAGGTATGCTTTAAATTAAAATCTCTTATCTTGGCAATAATCTTATTATCTTCTTCTTTTATATGATCTATCACTGAGTTCACCCCACATATTTTATATGTATTTAGTTATTTCCAATTTCCTAATATTTTACTATCCTTTAGTATAGCTGTATAATATTTCTATAAGTCAAAACTTAATTTACAAGGAGAAACTAACATGAATGATAATACCCAAAATCCATTAGGTGTAAAACCTATTCTTCCTCTTATTATAAAATTATCAATTCCATCTATTATTTCCATGTTTGTCCAAGCCCTTTACAATGTGGTTGATAGTATTTTTGTATCTCGCATAAGTGAAACTGCCCTAGCAGCCTTGTCACTGGCCTTTCCTATACAATTAATATTAATTGCCATGGGAGTTGGGACGGGCATAGGAACTAGTTCCTTAATATCTAGATTACTTGGAATGAAAGAATACGATAAGGCGTCTAATACGGCCTTACACGTGGTTTTAATAAGTTTTATATATGGAACAATAACAGCCTTAGTAGGTTATTTCTTTGTAGATGATATAGTAGGCACCTTCACCTCAGATAAGATTTTAATAGGACATGCTATTAGCTATATTCAACCAATTTTATTAGGTTCAATAGCCGTTTATTTACCAACTATAGGTAATAACATACTAAGGGGAGAAGGAAATACCTTTATACCCATGGTAACCATGCTAATAGGCTCTGTATTAAACATAATATTAGATCCCATACTAATATTCGGTTATGGTCCTTTCCCAGAAATGGGAGTGGCAGGGGCAGCCATAGCTACCATAGCATCTAGAATCATAAGCGGTTCTTTCATCATATGGGTACTACTTAGCAATAACAATAGGGTTAAGTTTAATATTAAAAAGTTTAATTTTGACAAAGATATAATAAGAAAGCTCTACGCAGTGGCATTGCCTGCAATAACAATGCAGTGCATGGCTTCCTTTATGATTTCTTCATTTAATTATTTACTCAGTGATTATGGAGAATCTGCCATATCTGCCATGGGTATTTATATACGACTTCAATCCTTTGTATTTATGCCCGTATTTGGTCTTAATCAAGGTTACATCCCTATAATGGGATATAATTATGGTCATAAACATCCAAATCGAATGAAAGAGGCTATGAAGTATGCCACTTTAATAGCCTTTACATTTACAACTATTGGAACTATTATTTTTCAACTATTCCCTGAGAATCTCATATTACTCTTTGGAAATAGTGAAGAATTACTTAGTATAGGAACAAAGGCTTTAACAACCATAAGCATAGCCTTTCCCATCATAGGACCTGCCATAATTGGTTCTACCACATTTCAAGCCCTTGGTTTTGGCATACCAAGCCTTATATTATCATTTTTAAGGCAAATGATCCTATTACTGCCTGTAGGCTATTTATTAAACAAATTAGGAGGCCTTGATTATATATGGTTTTCCTTCCCCATATCAGAAGTAATATCTTTTATAGTAATGATAATCTGGCTAACAAGCACACTAAAAAAAGTATTTTTAAAATTAGAAAAGGACAATTAGTTAAACTAATTGTCCTTTTTATTATCTACCTAATGCATCTAGTAATTTCTTAATCATAACAGCACTTTCAGCTCTAGTAGTGGCACCTTGGGGATCAAAATATCCATTATCTCTACCATTTATTATCCTTAAATAAAATGCTGATTTTACATATTCTAGAGCCCAATCACTTATTTTCTCATTATCCTCAAAAGAAAGTAATACCTTTTTAGTATTAACTGGACTATTTATCTTTCCATATGTTTTAGTTATTATGACAGCTATTTCTTCCCTCGTTATGGTTCTATCTGGTTCAAACATTCCATTGCCTGTCCCACTTATAATTCCTGCCCTATGGGCTGCCTCTATATATTGGGCCTTACCAGACGTTTTTGGAACATCACTAAAGGCACCTTCATAATCTCTTAATTGAATCTTTAAAGCATTCACAATGAATTGAGTAAATTCTGCCCTTGTTATCTTATAATCTGGTTTAAAATAGTCTTCAGTTTTAGGAGTAACTATATTTTTTTTAGCTAATTCCTCTATATATTCTCTAGCCCAATGACTTGCAGTATCCTTATATACACTATCCGTCTGTGGAGCCTGTGGCTTTTTCATAGTTGAAAAATTCCAGGTTTTATTTATGTTTTTAGAGGTTCCATCTGTGAAATTAATGGATGCCTTTACAGAAACAGTATATCTTGAATCGTACTTTAGAGGATCTACTGGAATGACTATTATACTGTCTGTTAAATATTCATCTTTACTGGGAGTATTTATATAAGTATTTAAAGCTCCTCCCCTAGAATCTAGTAAAGTTACTTTTTCTATTATCCACCTATCTATAGATTTATTTGTAAAATAAGATATGGTAATAGGATATCCCACTTCATTATCACTATTATAAAACCTAAGTGGATTTGGAGTTTCATTTCCATCCCAAGAAATTTTTACATTTCTTTGATTATTCATGGGATATGTTATTAATTCATCATTTTCTAGACTTTTTCCACCAAAGTTAAATACTTGATACTCATCCTTTTGTCCATAGCCTAAGTCTGCATATACGGGATTTAACCAAGAAAGTCTATGGTAAGGAGCATCTACTAATCCATCTACAGCTTCCTTATAGTCTTTTATATCTCCAGTTACATTCTCCGATACATTTCCATTGGCATATCCAAAGGAAGTTACCCTATCTACAACTTTAGATCCTGTATATCCTGGATCTGTAGCATATTCCACATGGGTTATTTTTTTATTTAAGGCCATGTAATTTGCATGGGACATGGCTGCACTATTTAGTGAATCATTTAAATTAAAAGTCTCTAAGCCAAATTTTTTTCTGTATTCATTAGCATAATATAATACACTTTTTTGATCTTCACTAGGAGCAGGTAATGTACCAATAGCTTGATTACTTATGTTAAAATTCCATGATTGAGTTATTGGTTGGAAACCTTCTATTTCAACCTTTAAGCTAACCCTATATTCTCCTGCCGATAGGGGATAATTGGGTACATAAAATACTCCACCCTTTTTCTCATCATAACGTGCATCTACTTTTACTTCATTTATATACATTTCCGTATTAACTAATTTATTTCCGTTTAAAATCAATTGCATTCCAATCTGCGGTTTGGATATTAATACTTCCGTATCCTTTGGTTGAGGGGGAAAGTATCCAGGACCTTCTCCCTGAGCATATACTTTTGTCCCAAAGAGGGTTATCATTACTAGGAAGATTAATATATATGTAGTTTTATTTAATTTTTTCATCTTACATCCCTCCTTTCTATATTGTAATACATTTTCAATTGTAATAGGGCAATGTCTTTAAACTGTAATATAAAAAGTAACATTAAAAATTAAATAAAAAAGGATGGCAAAATTGCCATCCCTATTATTAATACCATCCTCTTAACTTCATTGACTCTGCAACTCTCTTGATAGACATCATATATGCTGCAGTTCTCATATCAACTTCGTGTTCTTCTTTTAAGTCCCAAATTTCTTCAAATGCTTTTACCATTAAAGCTTCTTGCTTAGTTTGAACTTCGTCAAATGACCAGTAATAGTTCATTAGATTTTGTACCCATTCAAAGTAAGAAACAGTAACTCCACCAGCGTTAGCTAAAATATCAGGAATTAATACTATTCCCTTGTCAAATAATACTTTGTCTGCTTCTGGAGTAGTTGGTCCATTAGCACCTTCAGATACGATCTTAGCTTTAATATCATTTACATTCTTAGATGTAATTTGGTTTTCTAATGCACATGGACATAAAATATCCACATCCATAGTTAATACGTCTTCTCTTGGAAGTTCTCTAGTAACTCCGTCAAAGCCTTTTACAGTTCTATTTTCCTGAGCATACTTCATTAATGCTTCAATATCAAATCCATTTTCATTTACTATACATGTAGCAACATCAGATACAGCAACTACCTTTGCTCCCATTTGAGATAAGTATAATGCAGCATAACTTCCTACATTTCCGAATCCTTGAATAGCTACAGTTGCACCTTTAACGTCAAGACCGATCTTCTTAGCCGCATCTCTTGCCATAATTGCAGTACCATAACCAGTAGCCTCTGTTCTAGCTAATGAACCTCCAAATGCAACAGGCTTTCCAGTTATAACGCCTGGTTCATTTTGTCCTTTAAACTTGCTAAATTCGTCTACCATCCAAGACATGATCTTTCCATTAGTGTTAACGTCTGGAGCAGGAATATCCTTTCTATCTCCAATAATTGGTGATATAGCTCTTATGTATCCTCTAGCTAATCTCTCTAATTCACCTTCTGATAATGTGGCAGGGTCTACTATAATTCCACCCTTTCCTCCACCATATGGAAGTCCTATAACATTACACTTGAAAGTCATCCAAGTAGATAAAGCTTTTACTTCATCACGACTTACGTCTTGATGGAATCGTATTCCTCCCTTAGTCGGTCCAGGAGCGTCATTGTGTTGTGCTCTGAATCCTTTAAACGTTTTAACAGTTCCATCGTCCATCTTAACCGGAATAGAAACTTCTAATGTTCTAAGAGGGTGCTTTAATATTTCGTATACTGCTGGGTCTTCTCCCAATTTATCACATGCTACCTTTAATTGATGTTGCGCAATTTCAAATGGATTTAGTGTTTTTTCAGCCATGAGTAAGCCTCCTTATTTGTTTGTAAATAAATGTATTTTCTTGTAATTTATCGGGAATTTCTTAAGTCAAGGACATTATAACACCGGCCATATTAAAAGTAAATACATTATGCAATAAATTTTTCAGACTATTTTGTATACTGTACGAAATATTGCAAAATATGAAAGTTCTGCATTCATTTCTTGATTTTTATGCCTTTCACATTAATATTTACAGCTGTTATATTTAAAGCCGTCATGGTCTCCACTTCATTTATTATATGTCTTTGCAAATTTTTCATTAGTATTTTTATGGAATTACCAAAATATACACTTAAGTCAATGTCAATTATAATGCCACTTTTAGTAGTTTCTGTATTTATCTTATAAACTTTCTCTATTTCTTTTTTATCACTTATAACATGGCTAACTAAATCTATAATTACTTTTTTGGCAATAGTATATTTCCCCCTATAACTAAAAGTTGGCCTAACAATAGATTTTTCTGAAATCTCCATAGTATTGTCCTTGCGTTTTTTGAAAATTTTTAATTTGTCTATGAAGTAACCTGAAAAATCCCTTTTAATTTCAAAGGTAGGTACAGGTATTACATGTTTCCCATGGATATGTCTTTGTTTTTTAGCCACTTCTTGTTCTTCCTTAGTAGCTATCTCATCTATATATATATATTCATCAATTTCATCTAGACCGATAGCCTTACTAATCTTTTGTACCATTCTGTCAGAAGTTCCCAAAACTAATATGGATTTTAGATTTGATTCTTTAATTTTATTGGCAACTTCATTTCTATGATCCTCATCTAGAAATAATGCGGTTTTAACAGCAGTCACACTTGTGGCTTGCCTTTTAGCTGATTTTCCCCCTAATATTCTATTTCCCTTTATTAATAATCCATCATCTATTATGGACTCTATATTCTTTTCATGAGATAGGGTTAGGGCCCTATAACTTTTTCCTGTACCACTCTTTCCCACTAGTGCATACACTTTCATTTAATCAACTCCTGTTATATGGTTATATTTTTTCTCCAATATATAATTTTTTATACGTGTAAGTTATTTTCATATTAATGGTTCACTAAACTCTCATCCTATAATTTTATCATTTTTAGCCCTATTAGTTAATGATTGAATTTTTCATCTTTACGCCTTAATACCAAATTTTAAATATACAATGATAATCATTATAAATTAGCATTTTAATGCATATTTCTTCTTTTTTTTATTGTTTATATAATGTGTAGTTGGTACAATGTATACAGAAATCAAAAATAATATTTTTTAAATACATAAGGAGGATTTTTATTATGGCTTACGTAATTAATGATTCATGTATCAGTTGTGGAGCTTGTGAACCAGAGTGTCCAGTTAGCTGCATCAGTGCAGGAGATAGCATTTATGTAATCGATGAGAATGCCTGTATCGATTGTGGAGCATGTGCTAATGTTTGTCCAGTAGACGCTCCAGTTGCTGAATAATTCAAACTATAAAAGATACCTATTAAATAGGTATCTTTTTTTAATTTAAAAACTAATAATCTTCCAATTCTTTTTTACTTTCAAAGGTAGTCTGGTTTATTTTACTTAAAAACTTTAGTATGGCCTTTTCTTCATTTAAGGTAGTAGTCTCTAGTATGAAATTTAATATATCAGATTGAATTTCCCAAGTTTTATGGTATAACTCTACCCCTTCCTCTGTTAACCTAAGTACATAGGCTCTCTTATCCTCCACACTCTTTTCTTTTATTACATAACCATAAGTAGATAGCTTTTTTAATGATGTGGCCACTAAACTCCTATCTACACCAATTTCCTTTACAACCTCATATATCTTCTTATTCTCAAGGCCTATAGATCTTAGTATATATACGTCAATAAGGCCTAGTTCCTTATCCTTACCTACTTTAAAGCCCTTAGTATCATAGTATATTATCTTCTGTATTAATTTATTTATCATATTGTTTATTTCATTATAATAATTTGCCATATACCTCACCCATACTATTTTAATTGTATTGATATTATATCATACTTGATAATGATTAATAATCAATAATTAATAGTTACCCATTTAAGCTAACTATTAATCATTGATTATTAATTTTCAAAAAAAAGGTAATTGCAAATGCAATTACCTTTTATTTTTATTATTCAGCAGTAGCTGCAGTTTGCTTTAAAGCTTCTACAATGTTATCAACATTGTCAAGTGCATCAATTAACATAGGAACTACATCATATAAGTCTCCTGCAATTCCGTAGTCAGCAACGTCAAATATTGGAGCGTTTGCGTTCTTGTTAATAGCAACGATGATATCAGATTCTTGCATACCAGCTAAATGTTGGATAGCTCCTGAGATACCACATGCAATGTATAAGTTTGGCTTAACTGTTGTACCAGTTTGACCAACTTGGTGAGAATGATCAATCCATCCTGCATCAACGCAAGCACGAGATGATCCTACTACTCCACCTAGCTTATCTGCTAATTGCTTTATTAAATCAAATCCTTCTGCTTTTCCTAGTCCACGTCCACCAGATACAATAACATTAGCATCTGTTAATGAAACTAGTTCTCCTACAGTTTTAACGATTTCTAAAACTTCTGTTCTAACGTCTTTTTTCTCTAATTTAACGTCTAACTTGATAATTTCTCCAGTTCTAGCGTCGTCTCTTTGAGCCTTATCCATAACTCCAGGTCTTACTGTAGACATTTGAGGTCTATGGTCTGGACAAACGATAGTAGCCATAACGTTTCCACCAAATGCTGGACGAGTTTGTAATATTTTCTTGTCTTCTGCATCTATTTCAAGTATAGTACAATCAGCTGTAAGTCCAGTATCAACTCTTGCCGCAACTCTTGGAGCTAAGTCTCTTCCGATGTGTGTTGCACCCATTAAAATGATTTCTGGCTTAATTTCTCCAATAGCATCTGAGATAACTTTTGTGTATGCATCAGTTGTAAATTTTTCTAATAATTCATGATCAGCAGCATACACTTTATCTGCTCCATATGCTACTAACTCTTTTGTTAAGTCTTCAACCTTGTTTCCAAGTACTATAGCACATAACTCAGTTCCGATTTCATCTGCTAATTTTCTACCTTCTCCTAGAAGTTCTATTGCTACAGGCATGATTTTACCTTGTCTTTGTTCTGCAAATACCCATACATTTTTGTATGCAGTAAGATCTTTTACGATTGGCATATCTTTCCCCTCCTATTTCTATACTATATAACGTGCTTTTCCTTAAGCGCTAATATTAATTTTTCAGTCATTTCTTTCGCTGAACCGTCAAGCATCATACCTTTTCCTTTTGGCTTTGGTACAAATGATTTCTTAACTCTTGTTGGAGATGCTTTTAATCCTACTTGATCTTGCTCGATTCCTAAATCAGCAAATCCCCATACTTTTACTTCTTTTTCTCTAAATGCATCATATATTCCTGTAACAGACATATATCTAGGCTCACCTAATTCTTTAATTGCTGTGAATAATACAGGTGTTTGTGCCTTTATTACTTCATATCCATCTTCTAATTGTCTTTCAACAATAAGTTCTTCTCCGTTTATCTTAAGATCTTGTACGTAAGTTACTTGAGAGATTCCTAATCTTTCTGCAATTTGAGGACCTACTTGTGCAGTATCTCCATCTATCGCTTGTCTTCCAGCAAAGATAATGTCATACTCTCCCATTTTGCTTATAGCTGCAGCTAATGCGTTAGAAGTTGCCCAAGTGTCTCCACCTGCGAACTCTCTACCACTTAAATGAATTGCTTCGTCAGCTCCCATAGCTAAACATTCTCTTAACATTGCATCCGCTTGTGGAGGCCCCATTGTAAGAACTGTTACTGTTACATCTTCATTGTTGTCCTTTAATGCTAACGCACCTTCTAATGCATTTGCATCGTCTGGATTTAATATACTTGGAACTCCGTCACGAATTAACGTTCCTTTTACAGGATCTATTTTAACTTCGTTTGTATCTGGAACTTGCTTTACACAAACTATAATCTTCATTTTTTCTCCTCCTCTTTCTTAATGTGAGTTATTTATCCGAACTTAATCTATTTTAATATGTTTGCTGCGATTACCATCTTTTGTACTTCTGAAGTACCTTCATAGATTTCTGTAATCTTAGCATCTCTCATCATTCTTTCTACTGGATATTCTCTAGTGTATCCATATCCACCATGTAATTGAACAGCTTTAGTAGTTACATACATAGCAGTTTCAGCTGCAAATAATTTCGCCATAGCAGCTTCCTTGCTGTAAGGTAATTTTTGAGATTTTCTCCATGCTGCATTGTAAACTAAATGTCTAGCTGCTTGAATTCTAGTTTCCATATCAGCCATTTCGAATTGTAATGCTTGGAACTTAGCTAATGCTCTACCGAATTGTTGTCTCTCTTTAGTGTATTTGATTGTTTCATCTAATGCACCTTGAGCAATTCCTAATGCTTGAGAAGCGATACCAATTCTACCACCATCAAGAGTAGTCATAGCAACTTTAAATCCTTGACCTACCTTTCCTAAAAGGTTTTCTTTAGGGATTCTGCAGTTTTCGAAAATTAATTCTGTAGTAGCAGATCCGTTAATACCCAATTTCTTTTCTTTCTTACCGATGCTGAATCCTGGAGTTCCTTTTTCTACGATAAATGCAGAAATTCCTCTAGTTCCTTTAGATTGATCAGTCATTGCCATTACTACATAAATTTCAGCAACTCCACCATTTGTTATGAATATTTTAGAACCATTGATGATCCACTCGTCTCCATCTAATTCTGCAGTAGTTTGTTGTCCTGCTGCATCTGTACCAGCGTTAGGCTCAGTTAAACCAAATGCTCCTAATTTTTCTCCCTTTGCAAGAGGTGTTAAGTACTTTTCCTTTTGTTCTGCATTACCATACTTCATTATTGGCCATGCACATAACGAACTGTGTGCTGAACAAATTACTCCTGTTGTACCACATGCTCTAGATAATTCTTCTACAGTGATTGCATAAGCAACTTCGTCTGCTCCTGCTCCACCATATTGTTTTGGAACGAAAGTTCCTAACATATTATATCTTGCCATCTTTTCCACAGTTTCCATTGGAAATCTTTCAGTTTCATCTACCTCTGCTGCTAACGGCTTTACTTCGTTTTCCGCGAAGCTTCTTACCATCTTTCTAACCATTTCTTGTTCTTTGGTTAAGTTAAATTGCACAGTAATTCCCTCCTCTATATATTAAAAATATTTGATATTTTTTTCACATGCCGAAATATACATTTGCACGTTTCATGCCAATTGTATAAAAGTATTCAATTCAATTGACATGTTTGGACAAAAAAACTCATCTGATAAAACTTTGAAATTTCAACAACTAATCCTAGTTATTCTCCTATTTTCAATTAAATAAAAATAAAAAAGTTTTTTGTTCCAGTAAGTCTTTCCTCATCCATTCTACCACTTTCGACATCTTTTATGCAAGATACTTGTCAAAAAAATTAACAAAGTGTACGGTCACCCGTACACTTTTTCTAATGGTTTTCCCCATTTTCTCCTGTATTAAAATGTATTTCTAGTGTTTGTGTACTGTTTTCCGTACAGTGTACTTTTTTTTGAACACATTTTTGTATGTACTAATTTCCGAATAAGCAAAAAGTCATACTCCGTATGCGACCTTATGGAACCCTATGGTTCCCGCAGGCGTATGCTCTCGCAATCTGAACACCCTTCTTTAAAGAGGCAGGGGAATTCTTCCCCCACACCGCCTTATCTTTTTACTTATCAACAGCTTTGAAAATGTTATAATTTCCTAATAAGCAAAAAGAAGACTATTTTAGTCTTCCTCTTCTCTCTTATGCTTTAATAAATAAGATAGAGTATATAAACTCTCACTTAAGTGTACCGTCTCTAAAACCACATGCTCTGGAACTTGTAAATCTGTAGGAGCAAAATTCCAGATTCCCTGAATACCGCTTTCTACCATTACATTTGCCACATCTTGTGCTTTTTCTTTTGAAGTACATATAATTCCTATATTTATATTTTTTTCTTTTATATATGTTCCTAATAAATCTGCATCCATAATTTCTATATCTCTTATTTTTAAACCTATAAGCTTAGGATTTATCTCGAACATGGCTGTAGGCTTAAATCCTGCTTTTTCAAAATTAGTATAATTAGCAATTGCTTGACCTATATTTCCCGCTCCTACTATTACAGTATTATAACTGTGGTCAAGACCTAATATCTTTCCTATGGCACTATGTAACTCTTCTACATTATATCCGTAACCTTGTTGTCCAAATCCTCCAAAGTTATTTAAATCTTGACGAATTTGAGATGCAGTAAAGCCTATAATCTTACTTAACTCTTTAGAAGATATCCTATGAATATCTTTATCTAGAAGTTCTGATAAATATCTTCTATATTTAGGCAGTCTGCGTATTACCGCCATTGATATTCTTGTATTCCCTTTTTGCATTACCATCTTCCTCACATACATGATTTTTCTTGAATTATAACATTTGATAAATAAATAGTCAAACTATTGGGTACTTTCCCCCTCCTATTTCCTGGTTATTTTTTGTCCCTTTCCTCTGTAAATCTACTTTAATTTATAAAAAAACACATAGCTTATTTTTATTTTCCCTATTTTTTGATAAAATATAATGTTGTATAGATTGTTTTTACCCAGTATTAAGGAGGATACTTATGATAGTTTTATCATGTAATAATATAACTAAATCCTTTGGTATAGATACTATCTTAAAGGATATATCCTTTTCCATAAATAGAGGAGAGAAAATTGGCTTAGTTGGAACTAATGGGGCTGGAAAGTCTACCCTATTCAAAGTCATATGTGGCTTTCTTCCTTATGATAGTGGAGAAATGTATATGTCTAAAAATATTAATTTAGGATATCTAAAGCAAAGTGACCTTATTGACACAAATAATTCCATATATGAAGAAATGTTGGAAGTCTTCACAGATCTTATTAATATGGAAGATGAGATTAGACTTTTAGAACAAAAAATTGCAGAAATAAGCAAAAATCCTGATGATGATAGGATTAACTCTTTAATGAATATTTATGCTCAAAAATCAGAAGAGTTTGAGAAAAACAATGGGTATTCTTATAAAAGTGAAATACGAGGTATTTTAAAAGGTTTAGGATTTGATGAAAGCTTTTACGATAAATCCATATGCCATTTAAGCGGAGGACAAAAAACTCGCTTAAAACTGGCTAAACTACTTTTAAAAAGACCTGATATACTACTTCTTGATGAGCCTACCAATCATTTAGATATGGAAGCAGTAGAGTGGTTAGAATCCTTTTTAAGATCCTACGATGGTACAGTTTTATTGATTTCCCACGATAGATACTTCTTAGATCAAGTAGTAAGTAAAGTCTATGAAATTGAAAACAAAAAACTTACTACCTATAATGGAAACTATTCCTTCTATTCTAAACAAAAGGAAATACTATATGAACAACAATTAAAGGAATACGAAAAGCAGCAAAGAGAATTAGAAAAACAAGAAGAAATAATTAGACGATTTAAACAGCACGGCACAGAAAAGCTGGCAAAACGAGCAAAAAGTCGTGAAAAAAGATTAGATCATATGGAGTTAATAGATAAACCCCTATCTTTTAATGATAGAAGTAAATTAACCTTTGAAACTCAAGTAAAAAGTGGCTTTGAAGTATTAAAAGCCAATGGTTTAGAAAAACAATATGATGAAAATCTCATATTTGAAAATGTGGATTTTGACATATATAAGGGTGAAAAGGTAGGTCTAATAGGACCTAATGGAGTAGGAAAATCTACATTACTAAAGATGTTATTAGGTAAAATTCCCTATAAGGGTAAAATGGTCATAGGCCATAATGTAAATCTTGGATATTATGATCAAGAGCAGTCTGATTTAAATACATCTAATACTATAATTGATGAAATTTGGTATGAGAATATCAAAAGAAGTCAAACGGAAGTTAGAAGTTTACTTGGTTCTTTCCTATTTAAAGGAGAAGAAGTATTTAAAGAGATCTCTACTTTAAGCGGTGGAGAAAAAAGTAGATTAGCATTACTTAAATTAATGTTATCTAAGGCCAATTTCCTACTTATGGATGAACCTACTAACCATTTGGACATTTCATCTAAGGAAGTTTTAGAAGATGCCTTATCAAATTATGATGGCACTGTCTTAGTAATTTCTCACGATAGATACTTCTTAAATAAGGTAACTAACAAAATAATAGTTTTAAATAAGGACAAAATGGAAACCTATTTAGGGAATTACGATTATTATCAAGAAAAAAAGGCCCTACTATCTGAAGGCGAAAAGGAAGAAGCTCCTACTATAACTAAGACCCAAATGAAATTAGATCGTAAAAAAGAAAAGGAAAGAAAGCAACAGGAACGTAAGGAAAAAAAGGCACAAGAAAATTTAGAATTAAGAATTCAGCAGGTAGAAGAAGAAATACAATCCTTAGAAAGCCAAATGTGTAAGGAAGAAATATACTCTGATGCCCAAAAAAGCAAAGAAATACACGACGAAATGAACAATCTAAAGGATGAGTTAAATTCACTATACGAAACTTGGGAAAACTTTCTAAATTAGTTTTTTCTACCATGAATTAAGTAAAAGTTTTTTGTCAATTATATATAGTATCTTATATGGAAATTGTGTATATTTAAAAAGATTTTTCAAAGAATGAATTCTCCTCTACACATGAGTAAGTAAAATCTTTGGTTAGGGGTTATGAGCTAGGTTTTTGGTTCTAACCATTAACTCCTAACCTTAAATTTTTTTATTAAAAATAATAGTGGCTATTCGCCCATTTATTTGGTAAAATTTTAATGAACAATAAAAGCTTTATTATTCCTAGAATATATGGTATTTTTGTATCATATATGATAAAATAATTTAAAAGTTTATAATTAGAATTTTAAAAAGTTACATAATTTAGGGAGGTAACAAAAATGGTATTTGAAAAAGTAAAAGAAATTATTATTGATCAATTAGGATTAGACGATGATGTAGTAATCGCTGCAGAAACTTCTTTAATGGGAGACTTAGATGCAGACTCTCTAGATGCTGTTGAAATCATGATGGCTATTGAAGATGAGTTTGATGTGGAAGTTCCTGATGAAGCAGCTGAAGGATTCAAGAACATCGGAGACATCGTTAAATACGTAGAAGAAAACAAGTAGTTTGGATTTCCAAACTGCTTTTTTTTATTTTTTAATATATGATCTCTAATCTAATTTTGTGTGAACCTATCTTAGTTCAATAAATTTAAAATTTTTTAGTCATATTTTATTTATTCATAGCATATAATATATATATTAACACTTTTTCCACAATATTCTAAAAACTTATCCACATGACTTTGTCCATTTTGCAGAGTTTTCAGAACTTTTCCACATTATCCACAGCATTATCCACAAATTTTCTGAATAATCCATAAATTCACTAACAAAAGGCATACTTTGTATGCTTCGTTATGGAACCCTATGGTTCCCTTCGACGATTGCTAACGCAACCAGAACACCCTCCTTTAAAGAGGCAGGGGAATTCTTCCCCCACACCCCCTTATTTTTTTACTTATCCACAGTTTTTTAAATTTATAATCTCCTAGTAAGTAAAAAAGGACAGTTATGTTTATAACTGCCCCATTTCATTATTATTTTTACACAGATCCTAGTTTTAATCCAGGTACTGCATTTAAGTACATATTTGAAATTTTACCCGCTTTGTAATTATAATAAGCTGCACAACCAATCATGGCAGCATTATCTGTGCACAACTCAAGGGGTGGATATAGGACTTTTATATTATGTTTTTTTCCCTCTTCCTTTAACATATGTCTAAGTCCACTATTAGCTGCAACACCACCAGCTATTACTATAGTATCTAATTTCTTTTCCACAGCTCCATCTATAGCCTTCTTAACTAATACATCCAGGACTGCCCTTTGAAAAGATGCCGCCACATCTTCTTCCACTATTTCAATACCCTTTTGTCTTTGACTATTTAAATAGTTAAGTACAGCAGATTTTAATCCACTTAAACTAAAATCATAGGAGCCATTTTCCAAATAAACTCTAGGAAACTTTATGGCTTCACAATTCCCCGTCTTTGCTAATTTATCAATTATCGGACCACCAGGATATCCTAATCCCATGGCTCTTGCCACTTTATCAAAGGCTTCTCCCACTGCATCATCTCTAGTTCGCCCTAGCATTTCATATACACCATAGTCCTTTACATGGGCTAAGTGAGTATGTCCTCCTGACACTATCAGACACATGAATGGAGGTTTTAAGTCCTTATGCTCAATATAATTTGCACATATATGTCCTTCTATATGGTTTACTCCAACCAAAGGCATGTCTAGTGCGTAAGCCATGGCCTTAGCAGTAGATAAACCTACCAACAAAGCTCCCACGAGGCCTGGTCCATAGGTTACTCCTATGTGGTCTATATTGTCTAAAGTCACATTTGCTTTTTCTAGAGCCTCATCTATTACCATATTTATATTTTCCACATGCTTTCTAGAAGCTACTTCTGGTACTACTCCACCAAATTTTTTATGTTCTTCCACTTGAGTAGATATTATATTAGATAAAACTTCTCTTCCATCTTTTAAAACTGCCGCTGATGTTTCATCACAACTACTTTCAATGGCAAGAGTTAAGTAGTATTGTCCATTTTTAGGATTATTTTTGTTCATAAACCCACTCCTCTTGTCTTTTGTATTCTTTAATATTATATCCAACTACATGTGATTTAGCAAAAGATTTAATAGAGTTCTCATCTTTCTTATATATAGTTTATTCAATATTTAAAGTTAATTAATTTTAGAATTATTAAACAACCTATGTGCCATACTATAACTACAAAGCTTTATTTTATTAAAAAGGAGATATAAAATGCATAAAAAACCAAAACAAAGAAAAAATGACGAAGAATATGAAGAAGGTTTTTTTGAAAAGGCTTCGAAAGATAATATTTTATCCGATGCACTCTTAACTCAAGTGATGGAAACAGATATACTTAATATGATTGTAACAGAGCAATCCTTTGTTCAACCTTATATTCATTCTCAAGATCCTGTAAAAAATAACAAACATCTATAAAAATAGAACTGTTCAAATGAACAGTTCTATTCTTTAGTTTATGATCCTATATGACCTTTACATTTTCTAAGTAGACATTCCCAACGCTTATCCACTTCCTTTTGAATCTCATCTATTAAATGTCTATTCTCTGGCTTAAATAAATGTTTAAATCTTCCCTGAACCTTTAAAAACTCCTCAACTGGCAATTTTTCCTTAGGTTCATAGTTTAATTTCCAAATCCCATCCTCCACTTCATACATAGGCCAGTAACACGTATCTACAGCAAGTTTACAGATTTTCATCAAATCAGCAGGATCGTATCTCCATCCCCTTGGACACGGAGCTAATACATTCATGAATGCTGGACCCTTTTTGTTTATTGCCTTTTCCGATTTATTGTGTAGATCATGAAAATTTCCCATGAAGGTAGTTTGAGCCACATATGGAATATTATGATTTACCATTATTTCAGTCATGTTCTTTTTAAACTGCTCTTTACCAGGTATTACTTCCCCAGCAGGAGTAGTAGTGGTATCAGCATATTTAGGTGTAGCAGATGAACGC
The DNA here is from genome assembly GCF_002270055.1 of Anaeromicrobium sediminis. NCBI lineage: Bacteria > Bacillati > Bacillota > Clostridia > Peptostreptococcales > Thermotaleaceae > Anaeromicrobium > Anaeromicrobium sediminis. Next base: position 126,883 of record NZ_NIBG01000008.1, read on the forward strand.
TGGATTCCCGTATTCATATAGGCCCCATTGTTATAGCATACATAAACCATATCATGGCCTCTCTCCATGGCTCCTGATAGGGATTGGAAACCTATATCATATGTTCCACCATCTCCACCAAAGGTTATAAACTTATATTCTTCATCTAATTTACCCTTTCTTCTTAAAGCCTTATATGCAGCCTCCATTCCACTTACTGTAGCTCCTGCATTTTCAAAGGCCGAGTGGATAAAGGAATCCTTCCAAGCCGTGTATGGATACATAAAGGTAGATACTTCTAAACAACCCGTTGCACACCCTACTGCCGCCTTTTGATCAGGATCTAACGCTCTTAATACACTTCTTACAGCCACAGGAGCTCCACATCCTGCACACATCCTATGGCCACCCATTAATCTTTCTTTTTTACTCATTACTTCTTTAAAATTATAAGCCATGTTAAGGACCTCCTATTCTCTAACACCTAAATATGTACAAGTTTCTTCTACTTCTTTTCCCATTTTTATTTCATACAATTCTTCATAGACTTTACGAATATCTTTTGTACTAATATCTCTTCCCCCAAGACCATATATGTAATTTACCACTTTAGGTCTATTTGGATTATCATAAAGGGCAGATCTTGTCTCAAAGAATAGTGGCCCCCCTTGAGTAGAAAAAGTTTCACTTCTATCCATTATTCCCACTACGGATACATCCTTTAATGCCTTTGATATTTCTTCTCCTGGGAAAGGTCTAAATAAACGAATCTTTAATAATCCAACCTTCTTTCCTTCATTTCTCATTTCATCTATAGTAGCCTTAATCGTCCCTGCCGTAGAGTTAATAGCCACCAATGCCACCTCGGCATCTTCTAGCATATACTCCTCAAAGAATCCATATTTTCTTCCACTTATCTTTTCAAATTCTTTAGCAACCTTCAAAACTACTTCTTTAGCCTCTTTCATCCCCTCTACCTGTTGCCTTTTGTGTTCCATATAGTATTTGTCTGTGGCATAAGGTCCCATAGCTATAGGTTCCTGAGGATTTAATAGGTAGTGTTTAGGAGTATATTCTCCTACAAATTCCTTAACTTCTTTATCTTCTAATAAGTCCATATTTTCCACACCATGACTTGTAATAAAACCATCTTGACACACCATAACAGGTAACATTACCCTTTCGTCTTCTCCAATTCTTACAGCCTGTATGAAGTTATCATATGCTTCCTGATTATCTTCACTATATATCTGAATCCAACCAGAGTCCCTAGCCCCCATAGAATCTCCATGATCTGCATTTATATTAATGGGCCCTGATAAAGCTCTATTTACACAGGCTAATGTTATTGGTAGTCTTGAAGATGATGCAATATATAACATTTCCCACATTAAAGCTAATCCACAAGATGAAGTAGCTGTCATACTTCTAGCTCCTGCGCCTTGGGCTCCTATACAGGCTGACATGGCACTATGTTCTGATTCTACTGGCACAAATTCCGTATCTACTACTCCATCTGCCACATACTTAGAAAAATATTGTGGTATTTCTGTAGATGGAGTTATAGGAAAGGCTGCAACCACATCTGGATTTATTTGTCTCATTGCCACACTGATGGCTTCATTTCCTGATAATCTATCTCTTATAGGCATATTCTTCTCCTCCTCAATACTATTCACTTACCATTTGGATTGCATCAAAAGGGCATACTTTCATGCATATTCCACACCCTTTACAATGGTCATAATCAAACTCACCCCGCACCTTATTTTCAACAGGTACTGCACTATCTGGACATACAGGAGCACAAAGTAAACATTGTTTACACTTTTCTTCTACAAATACAGGCTTTAACACTCTCCAATCTCCTGTTTTAAACTCTGATGAATTACCTGCATCATATATGGTTCCTCCTGGAGTTATATCTCTCCAAGTAACTTTTTCATTTATTTTTACACTCATTTACTTAACCTCCTTTAGGGATCTACTTAGAGCTTCCATATTACCCTTTATAACTTCTGGCTTTGAAGCAAATTTATGTTGAAAGGATTTTTCCATCTCTTTTATAAACGTGTCTTCATCCACTATTTCACTCACCTTGACGACTGCTCCTAGCATAGGAGTATTTGGGAAGTTCTTTCCTAAGGATTCTAATGAAATCTTTTTAGCGTCTAAAGTATATACACATCCTTCATATCCATTTAAATGATTCGAAATTTCTTCTTTAGATTTAGTTGTATTAATTATTATGGCTCCATCTTCCTTAAGGCCACTAGTTACATTTACTGATTGTAGTAATGTGTCATCCACAACAACTACAAAATCTGGCTCATATATATTAGAGTGAATAGTAATCTTTTTATTATCTATTCTGTTATAAGCCGTAATAGGTGCACCCATCCTCTCTGGACCATACTCTGGAAATCCTTGTACAAACTTTCCTGTTTTAAATGCCACATCAGCTAACAATAAAGCAGCAGTTTTAGCTCCCTGGCCACCTCTTCCATGCCACCTTATTTCCACCATATTACTCATAAATTCTCTCCTTTCTATTTCTGAAGATTATGAATCTTCTGTTTATTTTCTTTGTATTTTTAGAAAAAATGGTTTTATATTTTTTTACAGATATACTACTTCCAAACTCTAGCTACTTACAAGGGAATATGAATGAAAAATTTTTATAAGATGGAACATGAGTATACGTTATGCTGCAAACAATTGTGAACCTTCTACCGTGAGTATACTATTCACAGTATCTAGCCTCATAGTGACTTACCTTATAAAATATTTTTTATTTATATGACCGAAGTAAGCTCATGTACCTTTGATTTAGCTCAAAACCAATTTTTAGACAATAAAAAAACCGTCCTTAAATATAAGGACGGAGTTATCCGCGGTACCACCTTAGTTGTAATAAAAAATCACCTCTCTTTTTCGGTTCTATCAAACCTAAGCCTTGTAACGGGGCTATACGTTACCCTTTACTATTAATTCAAGGATAAAGCTCGGGAGTGATTTGCATTTCATAAGTAGTATCGACTTCCAGCAACGTCGACTCTCTGTAACCACTTTCAAATAAAATACCTGTCTCCTTCGTAGCATTAGTATATTTTGTAATTTTAAAAGAAGTATACCAACATTTTTTTCATATGTCAATATGAATTTTCAAAATATTTTAAAACAACATTATTTTCTAATTATATTTAAGTATTTCTTCCTATCTTGCATAAGTATATTACTCAGCTAACCATTTTTCACCTGTAATCTTTATTCCAAATGCTCCTAGAGGTGCAGTAACAATAATAGATAATACAGCAATTGCTAGAATTAACTCTCCTGATTCTACTCCTGCTGCTAAGGGAACCGCACCGATGGCAGCTTGGACTGTTGCTTTTGGAATATATGCGATTACACAAAATAACTTTTCTCTCCAATTAAAATTTGTTCCTGCAACTGAAATTAAAACCCCAATTGATCTGGCTAATAGCCCAATTGCAATAATAAATAATCCTAATATACCAGAATTAAGGGCAACATAAATATTTACTTGAGCACCGATTAACACAAATAGAAGTAGTTCGGCAAATACCCATATTTTATTAAATTTACTCGATAATCTATTTGCTACTTTAGGATATTTCTCTAAAAGAATAAATCCAATTGTCATTACACCAAGCAAACTAGCAATAGGTATTATATTTTTCAAACTCTCTTCAAGTGTAGTCAACATAATTGCTATGGCTATCAAGATAAGAGCTTTCTTAGTATCCCTAATATGATATTTTTTGAAAATTTTAATTAGTATTATTCCACATATTAACCCTAATAAAATGCCTAAAATTATGGACAGAGGAATCTCTAATATTTTAATAGGAATACTTATATTCTTACCTCCATATAAGCCTAAAAATGTAGTAAATAATGTAATTGCAAATACATCATCTATTGATGCTCCTGCTAAAATCAAAGTAGGAATTCCTTTAGTTGCACCCTTTTTTCTTTGAATAAAATCAAGCATTTGAGGAACTATAACAGCGGGAGATACAGCTGCTATAATAAAAGCCAGCATACCTGATTCTATTTTAGAAATTTTTAAAACATAACTTGCTAAAAACATAATCGTAATACCTTCCATAACACCCGGTAAACAACTCATTTTTATTGCAGGAACTCCAATTTTATGAAGTGTTTCTTTTTTTATTCCAAGTCCTGCTCTTAATAGAATTATTATTAAAGCCAGTCTTCTTAGATCTGAAGAAATACTTAACATACTATCACTAATAATATTCATTCCATAGGGGCCAATTATAATGCCTAATAATATCATTCCTAAAAGCCCCGGTAACCCCAATTTGTTAAAAAGCTTATTCACTAGTAAACCTAGGATAATTATTATCCCCAAACTAAAAACCATAATTTTCATTCCTTCCTGTTAATAATATTATTTTTTACATTTTAAAAAATTATTTCAAAAATGCAAAAAAGCATACTACGTCTGCTTCGCCAAGGAACCCTATGGTTCCTTTCGACGATTGCTAACGTAATCTGAGCATCCTCCTTTAAAGAGGCAGGGGAATTCTTCCCCCACACCCCCTTATTTTTTTGCTTATGTATAGTGTTGAGAATGTTACAATTTCCTATAACGCAAAAAACCCCTACTTAGATGTTAAAATCTGAGCAGGAGTCATTAATTGTATTTACACAATGGTTAAAGGCGAACTCCATCACCTATATTATAAAAATGTAAAAATAAACAGAGATTATTTAGCATCCCTTATAACTTTAATCATTATATCATAGTTTTATTAATGATGGTATATGGAACTATGGTATTTTATGAAAGAAATTTACAAAAGGTTTAGGGTTTTTGGTTTGTTTTTTTCAATAGCTTAACTCTTAACGCCAATCTCTAAACCAAATATAATAAAGAATGTGACTATGATAATACCTAGTCACATTCTATTTTTTAACTTAATTATATTATATATGTTATATTTTAATAGTGAATTCTAGCCTTCTTCTCTTGCTGTATCGTCATTTTTCTCCATTAGGTTTAAATCACATTGATGTTCTGCAGTAAAATGAGAACAGTTCTCACAACTAGTCCACATGTCAGCTGAGTTACTTAACCCTTCTCCATACAAACTGCTATATTTATTACAGGTTTCACCTATTGCAATTAATTGCTCTTTGCTTCTGTTGTTCATAATCTTCCTCCTTTTTAAAATCATGAAATAGTCTATACTATATATATTTTGCAAAAGTACATATGAAATTATTCAACAACCTACTATAAAATGCTATTCTTTCTGTTTCTCTGTATGCTTTCATATATGACCAATAAATATAGACCTGCTCCAAATACTTTTGTTCCTAATCCAACAAAAAATCTAACAAATGGTATAAAATCAACAAAAAATAATATGAACAATCCTATAGTAAATCCTAAATATATTTTTTCTCTGCTCTTTAAGATTTTAGTTCCAATCCATATGCATATGGGAATTTTACTTACATAAATCAATAAACCATATAGTACTCCTAATAACATTCCTATAGGTATACCTAATATGCTTATTAGCAAGATAATGCATATGATAGGAACAGAAAAAATTCCTATTAAGCCACTTATTCCAGCTTCAAACGTTCTTTCTTCTACATCTATTATCATTTCCAGATAGATATTTTTAAACAAATATATTAATAATAAACTAAGTAAAAAATATGTAACATAAGATGAACCCTTAAATAGTAAACCTACAAAGGATGACAAGCCTGCCTTTTTATTAATATTAATGTTATGCGTATTTTTCCCAGTAGTTTCACCAGTTACCACACTACTAGGTATTTTATGTAACATTTCTCCTTCATAAGTTAAATCTCCATGTATTTTAGTAGTAGGAGAAATATAGATTTCATTGGCAGATATATTTACATCCCCCTTTATTTCACCCTTAATATTCACCTTATCTGCCTTTACATATACATCTCCACCTATGAATCCTAATAGCTGAACTTTATTTCCTGTAATATTTACATTTCCATCGATTATGGATTCTTTACTTAAATTTATTTTATTACCAAAGCCTATTAAATCCTCATTTACCTCTCCTTTAATGTCAATTTTGTTGCCAGTGAATCTCACATCCCCCTTTATTTCTCCACCTAATAGGGCCCTGTTAAATACACCACTCATATCTCCATTTAAAATTCCCCTATTTAAAATAGTATTACAGGCAATAAATATATCACCCTCTATTATTCCATAGTTTTTAAAATCATCTGTAAATAAATATAAATCCTCACTTACCCTCTCATCCTTTTCTATGACTTGCCCTTGGGCAAACACATTAAGTGGCATAATAACTAATATTACAACAATAAATATACAGGCTATCTTTCTCATTTTAAGTCTCCTTTTCATATTAACTTTACTTATATTTATTCTTTTTTCTTTCGATTAATTCTATTATTTATAAGGGTTAATAAACCTATTTCAGCTCAATAAAATTTAGCTACTTACAAGGGAATATGAATGAAAAATTTTTAGAAGGTGGAACATCAGAACATCCTATGCTGTAAACAATTGTGAACCTTCTATCCTAATTATAAGATTTGCACTATTTAGCCTGATAGTGACTTACCTTATAAAATATTTTTTATTCATATGACCGAAGTAAGTTCACACGAGTTTAGATTAGACATATTTTTACACAATAAAAAAACTATTGAAAGAATTAATTCCTTCAATAGTTTTATCTCCACATTATCATGGCGTCTTCCTTATTATCTTCATAGTATTTAGGCCTTATGCCCACACTTTTAAAACCGTATTTTTCGTACAACCTCTGGGCTGGTATATTTGAAACTCGTACTTCTAAAGTATATGCATTTATTCCCTTCTTGTCACCTTCATTTAGGAGTTTGTCGATTAACAGGTCACCATATCCCTTTTTTCTACAATTAGGATGTACGGCCACGTTAGTAATATGTCCCTCATCTCCAATTATCCACATACCTGCATATCCAACTACCCTATCCTTTTCCTCTACCACAACATATAGGGCTAAATTGTTCTCTTCCATTTCCTTTCTAAAGGCATTTTCACTCCAAGGAATAGGAAAGGAACTATTCTCCACCTCTAATACATGTTCAATATCATCTATGGTCATAAGTCTAGTACTAATCATTTTGACCACATTTTCTCATCTTTTCTTCATATTGTCTTTCTGCTTCAGACTTTCTTAAATATATGGGATTTAATCCATATAAATTATCAAAATCATTGGAGTTAGCTCTCTTAAGGGCAATCTCTCCTATAGATGATGCCCTTGGCATATTCACACTCCTTGGTGCAAAATATGCTTTATCCTTTAGCTTTTCCTCTATAATTTCTCTATATTTCTCTACGCCATCACCTAAAAATACTACACTCTCAGGTCTAGCCATTAAATATTCCAATACTTCATCTAATTCTATAGCTTCATGTTTTCTTATTATTTCTAAATTATCCTTATCCCACTTGTAAACAGCCGTATATACTTGATTTCTTCTGGCATCTAGTATGGGACATACTAACATGTGACACATGGGCATGTTAAGGGCTAGTCCATCTAGAGTTGACACTCCTATTATGTTTTTTCCTTTACTATGGGCTAGTGCCTTAGCCGTAGCTATTCCAATTCTTATGCCAGTAAAAGACCCAGGTCCCAATGCTACTGAAATTACATCTATGTCATCTATGGTGAACTCACAATTTTTTAACACCCTATCTATAGCTGGCATTAGCTTTTCAGAGTGAGTTAATTTACTATTTACAATTTCTTCACCTATAAGCTTATGTTCATCTATTATGCTCACGGTAGATACTATGGAAGATGTATCTATACTTAATATTTTCATATTCTCTCCAACTCCTCAACTATTTTTTTAAAGTGTTCACTAGTAGGTACCATGTCCATTATTCGCTCATTATTTAAACCATATTTTATATTAATCCAAAGATGCTTTTCAGGTATTATTTCCTCAATTAAGTTAGCCCATTCTATTACACAGACACCTTCTGAATAAAAATATTCTTCATATCCTATATCTTCCATTTCTTCTACAGATCCTACCCTATATACATCAAAATGATATAACTTTTCGCGACCTTCGTATTCATGAACAATAGTAAACGTTGGACTAGTTATGTATTCATCTATATTAAGACCTTTAGCAATAGCCTTTGTCATAGTAGTCTTTCCCGCACCTAAATCTCCCGTTAAACATACTATGTCTCCCACTTGAAGTAATTCTCCAAGTTTATATCCTATATTAAAAGTTTTATCCTCACTATTACTTATTATAGTTTTCAAATGTTACACCTCATTTAGTCTATTATCTCATTATTATTATTATCCAAAATCAATTATATAATTTCATATGCCATCATTCAACAAAAACAAAAAAAATAGGACGGTTATTTTGTAAATAACCGTCACTAGCTTACTTTATCTTTAAAATAGGTGATATTTTCTTATATATTACTAAAGTTACAGCTGATACTAAAGTTCCTTTTATCAAATTGAATGGAACTACAGCATATAATATTAAGGATTTTAAATCTACCACATATTTATTAGCTGCCCTACTCATGTCTATTATGGCATTTATAGGCATGAAGTTTGAGTAAAAGGGAATTAATATAAAGTAATTAGCTAAGGCTCCTACAATTGCCATAGTTAAAGTTCCCGCAGCCATTCCCATTAATGCGCCCTTTCTATTTCTATTATTCTTGTAAACCATACTAGCTGGTACTATTAAAGATATTCCAATTAAAAAGTTTGCTAATTCTCCAACGCCTCCAGTAGATGACTTTGTAATTAAATTAAGTAAGTTCTTAATAAGTTCAATTAAAACTCCCGCCATAGGCCCTAGTGATAAGGCTCCTATTAAAGCTGGTAAATCGCTCAAATCAATTTTTAAAAACTCTGGAAAGAAAAACAGTGGCAATTCTAATAACATTAGTACATAAGAAAAAACTGATAATACTGCTATTTTAGTCATTACATGAGTTTTTCCTAAAGTACCTCCATTAATAGTACTAGTTTTATTCATATATACTCCTCCTTAGATAGGTAATTCCATAGTCAGGCACATTCTAAAAATAAAAATGCCCGAAGCATAATACACTTCGGGCATGAAAAAGTCACAAATAAACCTTCTTCTACCATCCAGACTTTACTGTCGGTACTGGAATTACACCAGTTCAACCATAATAATATTATGGTTCGCGGACTTTTACCGCCGGTCGGGAATTTCACCCTGCCCCGAAGAATACCTAATTTTTAATATTATATTTAATTAATTACATTATATATTAATTTATTTAATTATTCAACATATATCTAATTCTTCTGCTAAAGATAGCTTAGTATACTTACAAATTAAATATGTAACTAAAAGAAATATTTCATGGGGTAGAGCATATTTTATCTTCTCCCAGTCTGAATAAAACAAGTGATTTATTTTTACTTTCAGAAAAATTAGTACAGAACTCTCTATAATATATATGGCTATCACAGGTATTAACACTGCCCATATGGCTTTTTTATATGATATACCTAAAACAAAATATATTGAGCATATATATACACCTATAACCACAGGAATATGGGTAGGAAACGGTACATATTTTCTTATTATAATTAAGCTTATGGATTGTGCTATGACCAAAAATACGAGCTTATTCCATTTTTGATTTCCTTCATTTACCAAATATAACCCACTTAAAAGTATTAATATGTTTTCTGGAATTATGATAAAGAGTATAGTTTTTAATGAAATTATATCCATGTATCCTTCTTCTCCCCCTTTAATTAAACATCCCCAACTACTTAGACTATTTATAATATTCAAAAGTTCCCCTGTTTAACACTTTCATCTTGAATTTTATATAATTCCTCTTTATTAACATAATTCCTTCCTATAGTATTCTTATTTAATATAAATTTAAGATTTGTATATATGTTAATTAAAATGTATCAAAAAAAGTACCAGCATATAACAATTGCTGGTACTTTCTTATTCTATTTTATTCCCTTCATGGTTAAACTAATTCTTCCCTTTTTTAAATCTATATCTATAATCTTTACTTTAACAGCATCTCCTACAGCTACTATATCCATAGGATTTTTTACGAATTTGTCACTTAGTTGAGATATATGAACTAGACCATCTTGCTTTACTCCAATATCTACAAAGGCACCAAAGTCTACCACGTTTCTAACCGTACCTGTAAGCTCCATATCCACCTTCAAATCTTCCATCTTAAGAACATCACTTCTGAATACAGGCTTTGGCATTTCCTCTCTTATATCGCGGCCTGGCTTCTTTAGTTCTCCTATTATATCTACTAGGGTAGGTACTCCTATTTCTAACTCATCTGCTATAGTTTTAATGTCACCATATTTTTCTTTTATTCTATCTTCTATATCAGACATATGGCCATTTTTTATGTCTTCATTTGTATAGGATAAATCACTAAGTAATTTTAATACTACTTTGTAGGACTCTGGATGAACTGCTGTATTATCCAGTGAATTTTTCCCATCTGAAATTCTTAAGAAACCTGCACATTGTTCAAATGCTTTATTACCAAGCCTCTTAACCTTTTTAATCTCTTTTCTATCTGTGAATTTTCCGTTTTCCTCTCTGTATGCCACTATATTTTTAGCAATAGATTTGTTTATACCAGATACATATTCAAGTAAGGCTGGAGTTGCAATATTTAAATCTACACCTACTGTATTTACGCAATCTTCTACTACACCTGTTAAAGCATCCCCTAACTTACTTTGATTTAGGTCATGTTGATATTGTCCTACTCCTATACTCTTTGGATCTATTTTAACTAATTCAGCCAGTGGGTCTTGAAGTCTACGTCCTATAGATATGGCTCCACGTATGGATACATTCACATCTGGATATTCTTCTGCTGCAAGCTTAGATGCTGAATATACAGAAGCTCCTGCCTCACTTACTATAGTGTAATATACAGTTTTATCTATCTCTGATAACATATCTGCCACTAGCATTTCCGTTTCACGAGATGCAGTACCATTACCTATAGGAATAACATCTATATCATATTTATCTATTAATTCTTTTAATACCTTTTTAGATTTTTCCACTTCATTTTGTGGTGCATTAGGATAGATAGTTGTATACTCTAACAATTTACCCGTATCATCTAATACTGAAATCTTACATCCCGTCCTATAACTTGGGTCTATGGCCAAAACTCTAACGTTCTTTACTGGAGGAACCATAAGAAGGGGCTTAGTATTCTTAGCAAATACCTTTATGGCTTCATCTTCTGCCCTCTCCGTAAGCATATTTCTAATTTCCCTTTCTATGGATGGAGAAATCAATCTTTTATATGCATCTCCAATTACTTCCTTTAATATATTTTCATGTTTTTTATTTGCATTGGTTACAACACTTTTTTCTAATAACTCTATTATTTCTTCATCAGGGCTAATTATTTTTACCTTTAGAGCCTTTTCCTTTTCACCTCTATTTATGGCAAGTATTCTATGATTTGGAATAGTCTTTACCTTTTCCACATACTCTTTATACATTTCATATACATTATCTTCTTCTGTTTCTAGTCCTGTTGATTGTATGCTCCCCTTTTGTACATTTAGATTTCTTATTTTTTCCCTGTAAGTTGCAGTATCAGATATGGTTTCTGCTATTATATCCATGGCACCCTTTATGGCATCCTCTACTGTACCTACTTCCTTCTCTTCATCTATATATTTTTTAGCTTCACTTTCTAAATCATCCATAATGCCCTTTAGTATGTCTAAGGCAAAGGGTTCTAATCCCTTTTCTTTTGCTATGGTAGCACGAGTTCTTCTCTTTTGTTGATATGGTCTATATAAATCTTCCACCTTTTGCAATACTTTAGCCTTTAATATTTTATCCTTTAATTCTTCCGTAAGCTTTCCTTGTTCTTCTATAATTCTTATTACTTCTTCTTTTCTTTTTTCTAAGTTTCTAAGATAGGTTAATCTATCGTTAAGTTCACGAAGTATTACGTCACTAAGTCCCCCTGTTACTTCTTTTCTATATCTAGCTATAAATGGAACTGTGCACCCTTCGTCTATTAGGTTTATAGTACTTTCTATTTGTTTCCTACTTATGTTAAATTCCTTTGATAAAATATCTATTATCATTAGTATCTCCCCCTATTTTTGACCCTTTTTCCATTTTAGATATTCATTTATATAAAGGTCTATATTTCCGTCCATAACAGAACCCACATTTCCTATTTCCGCATTAGTTCTGTGATCCTTAACTAGATTATATGGATTAAATACATAGGACCTTATTTGGCTTCCCCAGGCAATCTGACTATAATCTCCCTTTATATCTTCTATTTTCTCTTTGTTCTCCGCTTCCTTTAATTCAATAAGCTTTGACATTAACATTTTCATGGCCACATCTCTATTCATATGCTGGGATCTTTCATTTTGACATTGAACTACAACCCCTGTAGGAATATGGGTTATACGTACTGCTGAATCTGTTGTATTAACATGCTGTCCTCCAGCTCCCCCTGCCCTATAAGTATCTATCTTCAAATCCACAGGATTAATATTCACATTCACATTTTCATCTATTTCTGGCATTATATCTATAGATGCAAAGGAGGTATGCCTCTTTCCAGAAGAATCAAATGGTGAGATTCTAACTAGTCTGTGTACTCCCTTTTCACCTTTTAAATACCCGTAGGCATTCTCTCCTTTTATAAGAAGAGTAACACTTTTAACTCCTGCCTCCGTGTCTCTTATTAAGTCTAGCGTTTTCACTTTAAACCCTCTTTTATCACACCATCTTAAATACATTCTAAGAAGCATTTCTGCCCAGTCTTGAGCATCTAATCCCCCTGCTCCTGCATGGATAGATAGTATGGCATTATTTTTATCGTATTCTCCTGATAAAAGGGTCTCTATTCTAAGCTTCTCTATATTTTCACTTAAATCCTTTAATTCTAACTTTATCTCTTTGTCTAAGGATTCATCATTTTCTTCCACTGCCATATCTAGTAAAATTTCTATTTCCTCATGCTTTTCCTCTAAATTATTAAAGGCTTCTATCTTATCCTTTAATGCCTTACTTTTTTGGAGTATGGTTTGAGCCTTACTAGAGTCATTCCAAAAGTCCTCTTGCATAGTCTTTTTCTCTAATTCTTCTAACTCCTTTTGTAATCTATCCGTGTCAAAGAGACACCCCAAGATTCTGTATTTTTTCATCCATGTTTCTTAGTTTTTGCTTATATTCTTGAATATTTAACATATTTCACCATCCCTATATATGTATTTAACGCTAAACAAATCGTTTAGCGTTAAAATATTTTAATGAAATTATTTGCTACCACAGCATCTCTTATATTTCTTTCCACTACCACATGGGCAAAGTTCATTTCTACCAGTTCTTTGGCCCTTTCTTATGGTTCCTATAGTATTAGAATCTGGGCTGTTAGTTCCACTGATTATGGCCACTTGCTTTCTTTCCGTATTTGTCTCTGTAGTTACATTAAATAGATATTTTAAAGTTTCCTCTTGAATAGCTCCAATCATTTCTTCAAACATGCTAAAACCTTCATTTTGATAAGCACGAACTGGATCCTCTTGTCCATAAGCTCTAAGACCAATACCTTGTCTCAACTGATCCATAGCATCTATGTGATCCATCCATCTTGTATCTACTACTCTAAGCATTACCATTCGCTCAAGTTCTCTCATTCTTTCAGAGCCAACTTCATTTTCCTTCTCTTCATATAAGTTCTTACCGATTTCTATTATTTTATTGTTAAGACTTTCTATAGTTAATTTTTCTACATTATCAAACTCAAGACTATCCTTTGGTAAGAATATATTTCTTAAGTTTTCTTTAAGTCCTTTTAAATTCCATTGTTCTGGATATTGTTCTCCAGCAGTATAAGAATTAACAGCACTCTCTACTACAGAATTTAACATGTTCATTATTTCGCCTTTTAGGTCTTCCCCTTCTAACACGCTTTTTCTTTCTTTATATATTACATCCCTTTGTTTGTTCATGACATCATCATATTGTAGTACATGTTTACGAATACTAAAGTTTCTTCCTTCAACTCTCTTTTGAGCACCTTCTATAGATTTACTAAGAATTCTAGCTTCTAAAGGTTCATCCTCTTCCATTCCTAATTTATCTACTACTCCTTGAATTCTTTCACTTCCAAATAGTCTCATTAAATCATCTTCTAATGATATATAGAATTGAGAAGCACCTGGATCTCCTTGACGTCCAGAACGTCCTCTTAGCTGATTATCTATTCTTCGTGATTCGTGTCTTTCTGTACCTATTATATAAAGACCACCAGCATTAAACACCTTCTCATATTCCTTATCCGTATGCTCTTTATATTTATCATGTAATTTATTATATGTTTCGCGAGCTTTTATAATCTCCTCATCTTCAGTTGGAGCAAAACTAGTACTCATGGATATTAGATAATCTGAATACCCCATTTTCTCCATTTCATTTTTAGCCATAAACTCTGGATTTCCACCTAATTTAATATCCGTTCCACGACCTGCCATATTAGTAGCTATAGTTACTGCTCCAAAATGACCTGCTTCAGCTACGATTTCAGCTTCTCTTTCATGTTGTTTAGCATTTAATACTTCATGCTTTATTCCACGCTTTTTAAGTAATTTACTTATAAGCTCAGAATCTGATATGGATATGGTACCAACCAAAACAGGCTGACCAATTTTATTTCTTTCCTCTATTGTATTTATTACAGCATTTAGTTTAGCCATTTTAGACTTATATATAACATCAGATAAATCTTCACGGGCTATAGGTTTATTTGTAGGCACAACTACAACGTCCATGTTGTATATGTGTTTAAATTCTTCTTCTTCCGTCTTAGCAGTACCTGTCATACCTGATAATTTATTGTACATTCTAAAGTAGTTTTGCAGTGTAATAGTTGCTAAGGTCTTAGATTCCCTTTGTACCCTCATGCCTTCCTTTGCTTCTATGGCTTGGTGAAGACCTTCACTAAATCTTCTACCAAACATAAGTCTTCCCGTAAACTCATCTACAATTACTACTTCTCCATCCTTTACTACATAGTCCTTATCTCTCTCCATAGTAGTATGGGCCTTTAGAGCTTGATTAATATGATGAGATAATTGAATGTGTTCAGGATCTGCTAAGTTATCTATTTTAAAATAATCTTCAGCCTTCTTTACAGCTGATCTTCCTTCTTCCTCATCATCTGTTAATACTACAGTACCTTCCTTTTCATCTACGGTGTAATCTATATCTGCTTTTAATGTTCTAACAAATCTATCTGCATCTAAATATAACTTTGTGGATTTTTCTCCTGCACCAGATATGATAAGTGGGGTTCTAGCCTCATCCACAAGGATGGAATCCACCTCGTCTACTATAGCAAAGTTAAGTTCCCTTTGAACCATTTCAGATTTATAGGTAACCATATTGTCCCTTAAATAATCAAAACCAAATTCATTATTTGTACCATAAGTTATATCTGCATTATATGCAGCACGTCTTTCCTCATTATCCATTCCATGAACTATACAATCCACAGTTAAACCTAGGAAACTATAAACCTTACTCATCCACTGCATATCACGCTTAGCTAAATAATCATTTACTGTAACTACATGGACCCCTTTACCTGTTAGGGCATTTAAATATACTGGTGCTGTAGCCACTAAGGTCTTACCTTCCCCAGTTTTCATTTCAGATATACGACCTTGATGTATGGCTATACCCCCAAGTAATTGAACCCTATAATGACGCATACCTAAAGATCTTACTGCCCCTTCCCTTACTACGGCAAAGGCTTCTGGTAATATATCATCTAGGGTTTCTCCCTTATTTAATCTCTCTTTAAACTCAATTGTTTTATTTCTCAATTCTTCATCTGAAAGCTTCTGCATTTCAGGTTCTAATTTATCTATCTTATCTACAGTTTTATATAATTTTTTAACTTCCTTCTCATTAAATCGTCCTAATATTTTATCAAAAAAACCCATTTGTATCATCCTCTCGATTCTTGCTTTAAACTTAATTTTAACATATATAACTATTAATTAGAACACATATATATAACTTCATACTTAATTCACTAATTCATCACAAAATGCTCTTTAACTTATAATATTATTAGACTTTTTTATCCATAAAAAATCATACTTCGTATGATTCGTTATGGAACCCTATGGTTCCCTTCGACGATTGCTAACGCAATCTGAACACCCTCCTTTAAAGAGGTAGGGGAATTCTTCCCCCACACCCCCTTCTTTTTTTTAGTTATTCACAGTCTTCTAGACTTAAATTTTTCTAGTAACTAAAAAAGTTCAAACAAAAGGAAGAACTTTAGTTCTTCCTTTATTTATTCCCACTATATCTAAATTTTATCATTCTACTTCTACTTGAGTAAGAATAATTATGATAATAATTGTTTAGCATTTGAGCTTGTGTAAACGCTAAAACTCCAATTGATACTAATATGTCTCCTATACTCATTATTGATGAAGATATATATGGTCTTTTAATCAAAATAAATCGTCCTAAATATTTACTAATTCCTTCTACTTTTTCAAATTCAATATATTTAATTAAATTATTATTATTAATTTCACTAATACTTTGTATATAGTTTGTATTTTTTATTAAGTCCATGGATATGGGCATGGCATTTTTGTGTAATATTAAAGCTACCATGTTAAGGAGCATTCCTAAAGATACTATCCAGAGTGATTTTTTATCCAAGTTAAATATTAAACATACAAGGATTAGTCCAAGGGATACTATGTATGCATAAGGAACAATATATCCACTCCAACTATAACTTCCTATAAACAGTGGTAAAAACTGAATGAATAGGGCAAATATTATTAATGGCCACATTTTCATGTTAGTCCGTCCTATATTCCCTAATCTTCCACCTCGTAACTTTCCAATTATTATACCTAATGTGATTCCCTCTAAAAACATGCGGTTCACCTCATCTTAATTATAAAAGTCTGATTTTTTTAATAATATCACAAATATGACTTTTCTCCAAATTCACATTATATTTTGTTACTTTCTATCTATATTAATATTTCTATGTATAATCATATATATCCTTTAGAAAATATTTTTTTATTCCCTGTAATTACTATATTTAAAAAAGCCCTCTTATATTTATTTTATAAAAGGGCTTTATTTATATAATATTAAATTTTATTTAAAAAGTAGGTTCTATTAGGCCATAATTTCCATCTTTTCTCTTATAGATTACATTTACGTCATCTGTTTCAGAATTGGTAAACACATAGAAGCTATGTCCTAGCAATTCCATTTGTAGTATTGCTTCTTCTTCACCCATAGGTTTTATTGCGAATCTTTTAGTTTTAACAACTTTCGCATCCACATGTTTTTCCTCATATGCTGGAATATGTTCAAACTTTATATGATTATGTCCTCTGTATTTTTTTTCTAACCTAGTTTTATGTTTTCTAATTTGACTATTTAATTTATCTACTGCTTTATCTATAGCAGAATACATATCATCAGTAGCTTCTTCAACTCTAAGTATAGAACCGTTAATAGGAATTGTTATTTCAATAATTTGTCTATTCTTTTGAACTCCCAATGTTACTTGCGCTTCTGTATCCTCCTTGAAGTATTTTTCGAATCTCTCTAATTTCATTTCTACTGCTGCCTTTAAAGCTGGAGTCACTACCACATTCTTTCCATTGACTTTAATTCTCATATACTTCAGCCCCTTCCAAAATAGTAGGTAAAAGATGTTCTTAAATCTTAACCCTTTATTCTTTATATAATTAATATTCATATGATACGAATATTATTTACACTTTTTTATGTTTGGACAAGTTTTCTTATTACATTCATACCCTTTAAGCAAAAAGATAAACATATAATTTAAAATTTTTCCAAAAGAAGCTGTAAAACTTTTTATATAATTTTAGCAGTAATATATTAAATAGTTTATATATATTTATATTATGGTAGAAAATTTATCTTATGATACTTTATTATTTTATCTTATTTAACCCATGTAACTTATTCACAGTTTTTCCACATTGTGCACATATAGAATAACTTTTTTGTGGATAATGTTAACAACTCTGTTAATAAAGTATTAGTCCTGTTTTTTCTGTGGATATATTGTTAATTGTAGGTGGACAAGTTGATAATGTCCAATTGTTCCATTTTTTACAAATAAAAAAACCTCCATATCAAAATGGAAGTTTTAACTCGCATAATCATAGCTGACCTGGTCTTTGCCCCCACACTCGCCTGCTGGAAGGTTTGCTCCGGGTTTGCCTCACTATTACTTCTCTCAGATTTAACTGGCAGGTCTTACTTCTAAGCCGCACCATGATCAATAATTTACTTTTTAAAATTACCTTACGTGGGTCCTTTTGCCTGCGACTGGCTTGGACTTTCAACCACAGACCTACATCATGCACAATATATTATACACTCTTTTTGATAAAATATCAATTATTATTGTCTAAAAAGACACCACTTACAGAAGCATATTTTTTAGTATATGCTGATGCAATCTTTCTACCGCTTTGTTGAACTTTTACATTTTTCATTTTTTTCTTCAATTCATTAAATTCAGTTTCTATTAATAATTTATTTTCATCATCTATTTTCTTTATGTTCTCTAAATATTCCATAATTTTTTTTACTCTGCTTTTTACTTCTACAAATTGTGGATATTTAGTTAAGGATATTTCATCCATAGATTGCACATTTAAAATGTCTTTAACTTTGTTAAGTGTTTCTAAAAACTGTATATCTAACTGATTTATTTTATCTATTATTTTTTGTTTTTCTTTTATATTGCGTGATAATTTATCCACATTATTTGCAGACACTATATCCTTTTGCCCTTTTGTTATATGTAGCATTTCTTTTAAAAGTTCAATTTTATTATTACATATATTTATTAACTCATTAATTTTATCCATAATAACCTACTTTTTCTTAGCTATTACCATAGCTTCCTTCCAAGTATCCCTTAGTTCTGTAACTAATTCTAAAGCTTCTTTTAACGCATCCACATTCTTACTAATATTTCCATCTACTAATCTATCTGAAATATAGTCATATAAGGGTCTAAATCCTTTAGCAACCTCATATTTCATATCTAATGTAGCGTTAAGCTCATTGATTATAGCATTTGCACGCATAATTGCATTATGGGTTTTTTCTATATTTTTTTGCTCAATAAAAAGAATTCCTTGATTGATAAATTTAATTGCTCCATTATAAAGCATCAACGTAAGTTCTTCTGGTGATGCCTGCATAATATTATTTTGTTTATATTGATTAAATCTTGCATAAGGATTTCTCATTGCCATACTTATCTACTTCCTTTCTATATACTTACCATCTATCTTGCCAACTAAGAACCTTTAAATTGATTTTATTTATTATCCCATCTGCTGTGTTAACCAAGAACTTTGAGATTGCATTTCACTTAGGGCCTTTTCCATAGCAGAGAATTGACTCCAATATCTTGCTTCTACACTACTAAGTCTATCTTGTTCCCTTGTAATTCTAGTGTCAAATGCCAATACTTCTTCATCTATTAAACTTATAGCACCTTTTCTTCCATTTCCACCTGTAACAAAATCTATTAAAATATTGCTCTTTACACTTCTGTATAATTCTGAGTTATCTCCTGTTCCAGATTTATTTATAATTTCCTTCATACCATCTATCATGTGATCATACATTCGATTTACAAGTCCTGATTTAGAACTATTATCTTCATCTGATGGGGTAAATAATAAGTCCATCACTCCACTTGCATCTGCTTTAATTGCATCCTTAAACTTCGTTTCATCTATTACTAATTTTCCTTTATCCTTCCATTCTCCTGTAGTAATGCCTATTTCAAATAATTGAGAATATGGGGATAATTCAATATCATCGGAAGTATCACTAGTCCCTTTATCGTCTGTTATTACAGATTCATATAATCCGCTTCTTACATTTTGAATTAATTTATTAATGTATTGGTCATTTCTTAAAAGACCACTCTTTGCTTTATCTTCCCAGAGCTTTATATCGTCATCATTCATGGCTTCTTTTTCCTCTTTTGTAAGAGGATTGAAGTCTCTATATCTTTTTTCCGATATTTCCTTGTTTAGATTTCCTATTAATTCATTATATTTATCTACAAATCCCTTTATTTTATCATATATACCATCCACATCCGTGTCTATTTTTATTGTTTGATCTGTAGCACTCGTAGAATTTAATGTAATATTAATTCCATTTATAGATATATTGTTAGATTCATATTCAAGACCTATAGCTCCATCAAAGTCTATTTTAGCATTCTGTCCATTTACTGCTACATCCTCAGTAAGTCCCAATTTAAATTTATCAGTACCACCTGTAAATAATTTTCCAGCATCATCTGTTACTTTTATCTGTGCTTTTAGCCCTGTTCCTTTAGTAGATAAAAACAATCTTCCATTAGCATCATCAAAACTAGCTTGAATTCCTAGAGGTACCTTAGGAGTATTAAGATCAGGAACAAGCTCATCACCCATAGCACTATTGATTTTATCAATTAAATCCTTAACAGTATCAGTTGCCTTGTATTGTATGGTAGCAGTATTAGTTCCATCAATATCAAAACTTATACTTCCATCAGCAATACCTAAGTCTGATAACTTAGAGTCATTAGTAGCACTTACCGCGCTTGCACTAGCAACACTAACCCCTTTAGCAATTTGAGTTACCTTCATAGTATGGGTTCCTGTAGGGGCACTTGCAGTTGAACTTGCAGTAAAGATACTTTCATCTGAAGATGTAGCCTTATTTACCCAGGTAAGGGAAGATGGAGATTTACTATAGCTTGAAGTACCAAATAAATCTTTTCTAGTATCTAAAATAAACTGTGAAATAGATTTATTAATATCATTGTACTGTTCTTGTCTCCATAGTGAAAGCTGTTTTTCCTGTTCAATTTTATCTAACCTTACTCTCTCAGCTTTCATTAGATCGTTAACCATAGTCTCCGTATCCATTCCAGAGGCTATCCCAGTTATTCTCATATTACTCATTCACTCCTTACGCTTTAGTATCTAAAAATAGTCCCGTTCTCTCAAGGACAGCAGCCACCATATCTAATACTTTCTCTGATGGTATTTCTCTTATTACTTCGTCAGTATCATCATTTATAACTTTAACCATAACTTCCTTTGTTTTGTCATGGATTGCAAATCTTAAAGAAGTATTTTTAATTGCTATATCCTTATCTGTCTTCTCAATTTCTTTTATTAATTGTTTTTCACCTGAGAATTCATCATTTTTTCTATTATTTTCATTGTCAATCTGAGCCTTTACTTGCTGTGTGCTTTTTATAACCTCAACATTTTCTACCTTTTTATATTCCACACCACTATTGTTAATAGCATCAACTCTCATATACTTCACCTTTATCCTTTCCCATTAAAATTATTGTGAGTATACATTTTGTCCATTCCATAACCATTATATCTATTTACATCATTACTTTCGCACTTACTTAATTGATCCCACGCCTCGTATAATGGGTGTATAATTTTTATACTTTCTTTATATTGGTTCACATCTTTAAGATGATATCCTTTATCTATTAATTTATTTACATATAATAATAGTCCTCTTATATTATTGGAAATTTCATTATTTCCCTTTGTAATCAGAAAAAACTCATTTAATATGTCTTTACATTTTTGTACATGTACATAATCTATTTCTTTATTCTCAATTTTACTTATACAATTTCCCATATGTCTTATTAAAAGCTCGTACATTACAGCTATGAGCCCTGCTTCATTTGATGTACTTATTTTATTAATATAATATTCATTATCTATCAATCTAAATCACCTACTACAATAATTGAAGTACAGCCTGTGGCTTTTGATTTGCTTGTGATAACATGGCCATACCAGATTGTTGTAATATATTTAACCTTGTGAATTCTGACATTTCATAGGCCATATCTGCGTCTTCTATTTTAGATAAAGCAGCAGTTAAATTTAATTCATTATTATCTATGTTACTAATTATTTTTTCAAGTCCATTTTGGTATGCTCCCAATTGGCTTCTTATACTAGATATTTTACTAATGGCATTATCCATTTTTCCTATTACATCTCCAGCATTATTAATATCTAAAGAATCTATTCCCAAAGAATTAGCATCTAAATTTTCCAGATTTAACTCAAATAATTGTCTTTTATTAGCCCCAACTTGTAAATCTAATTTGTTGTCATCTTTATTTAAAAGTTTCTTTTTATTAAAATCTGTAGACTTTGCGACTCTATCCATTTCTTTTACCAATTCATCAATTTCATTTTGTATCGCCCCTTTATCTTCAGAGCTTAAGGTTCCATTAGCACCTTGTACACCTAATTCTCTTATTCTTTGAGACATGCTCTGCATTTCAGTTAGCGCACCCTCTGCCGTTTGAACTAAAGATATGCCATCTAGTGCATTTTGCGATGCCATTCTAAGCCCTCTAATTTGGTCATGCATTTTAGATGCCATTGCCATACCTGATGCATCATCTGATGCTTTATTAATTCTCTTTCCAGAAGATAACCTCTCAAGTACATTACTGTTTTCATCATAGGTTCTACTAAGTAGTCTATGGGCATTCATAGCAGATAAATTAGTTCTTATTCTCATAACGTCCCTCCTGTTCATCTTTTATATCGGAAAAAAAAGACTAAGGCTTTATACCTTTAGTCTTTTTTTCATCTACTTTTTCTACATATTCTAATATTTTAGGCACTAACTTATATATTTTCTCAGGAATTACCATTTCCGAAACCTGTTTTTCCTCATATTCACATATATTATAAGCTTTTTTTATATTCTTTTTCATAATGCCCCCCCTATACAACCATATCTACAAAGGAAGCACTAGAGTGTTCTACATACTCCACGTCCTCATTTACTTCATTTTCTTTGGTTATATTTAAACTATGTAAATTATATCCTACTGATTCTAAGTTTTTCTTTAAGAAATTTTCTAAACCTTGAAATTCATTCACTGAATCTAAAGGTTTTGATATTATATCCATGCTAACATTATTATTCTTTATGTTCACATTTATATTTAATTTTCCTAAACTATTAGTGTCTAAATATAAGGCCATATTTAACCCATCAGACGTTACTTCTTTATTCTTCATGTATATTTGAAGATTTTTCATATTGCCATTTATCTCTATGGGAATATCTATGAATGTATCTTTGTTGTTTAGTTTTTTATACAAACGTATATTGTTTATAGTGCCTTCCATTTCATTTTTATTCTGCTGTGAGAAGTGGCTGTTGTTGTTCATATCTCCTATTAAGTTTAACAATTTTTCATATTCTTTTTCTATATTCTTTCCATCTTTCATATTATCGGAAATGTCTTTTGATAATCTTTTTATTTCTTTTATCTGCTCTTCTATAATAGGAGACGTTTCTAAGGACGTTAATGCCTTTTGGATAGTCTCCATAAAACTTTCTTCTCCTTTTAGTATTTTTTGCACCTTACCTATTTCGTTTAATGTTAAATTAATATTATTTTTTAATATTACTGGTAATATTTTTTTATCATATTTAGATATATTATTAATAATATTCAATTTAGTATCATAAGATTTTTTAATCTTGAATCTATTTATTTCTTCCATAGGCATAGTAAGTACATTATATGACATCTTAGTCATCTCTATTATTTTTTCTGGCGTTAATGTATTTTGCAGTTTATCATATTCCATTTGTATGTTATCAATTTCTTTTAAATCTATTTTTTTATCCATATTAATATAATTCATTTCATCATAAGTCTTTTCTATATTTTTTAATGTAAAAGAAAGTTTTCTTCCTTCATGATATGTAATGTGCTCTGGCTTTAGAGTTTTGATTTTATTTAATATTTTATCAACATCTAATACTCTTTTTAAACCTTTTACTAAAAATGATTTGCCCTTCTCCTTATTTTCAACTGGTCCTATTTCCTCATTAATTTCATCCACTTTTTTCTCTAATATTTCAATATCTTCCTCTTCTATTTCACCGTCTATATCCATAGATAACTTGTTAACTATTTTATAATCTAATTTCTCATTAAGATTGTCTATGATTTTTTTTACTTTTACAGCTTTAACATTTTCTTCCTCATACAAACTAATATTATTATCTTTTATAGTTGTACTTTCGTACATATTTGCCACCATATTAGAGCCACTTATTATACCTATATCTCCAGTGGTAATATTCATTTTATTTCTATACAAGCTTTCTATACTAATGCTTTTTTCTCCTCTATACAGATTGACTATTATTTCATCCCCTATATCTTTTATACTATCTAGTTTATAAAATAACTTATATATCTTTTCTATCTGGTCTTTATTTATATCCATTCCCTCTTTATGAAGTGACTTTATAATATCTATTATATCTTTTCCTGCATCCGCACCGTATATGCTTTTAGCTATTTTTTCAGCTTCTTCTGTGGTTAGCTCTCCTACCTTACTTTCTACTTTTATATCTTCCTTATTAATAGATTCTATTGCCTTTGCTATTTTATATAAGGAGTCCTTTGATATATCTATGTCCTTTTCTTCTAATTTAAGGGCCATATCATAATCTAAGTTTTCCTTTACTATGTCTAAATAATCTTTAGAAGCTACCATGGCTCCCACATTTTCGCTGTTTATCTTCATGCCATTTTCTTCAAGTTCCTTTATTGCTTCTATATTTCTCTCATTAGCTTCAAGGCCCATAGATTCTAATATGGTCTCATATCTTCCTTTAGTTATATTGTCTTCTTTTACTACTTCCATCTTTTCTATTTGGTTTCTCTTTAAATTTACTTTATCCCCCACGCCTATATCCATATCTTCCTTTAGGGTTATATTAAGTTTATTAGTCTTCGTTTGAAGGACTAGTTCCTTATTATCCTTTTCCAATACTATTCCTTCCATATTTAAATTGTTTTTAGGTAAACTATCATATAAATTTATTTTATTTAATATATTATTCTTTATATTTAGCAATTTAATATCCCACCTCATATACTTTCTATAAAATATATCGGCATACTTACATTAAAGTTAAAGTTTTTTTCCTTTATGCCGATATACTTAACAGCATAGTTAACTCTTGTGAGATTTGTAAGGAGTGTTATAGTTGAATAGTATAACTAATATGATAAATAAAATACCTAAATTACAAATGAATAAAATACATAAGACTCCACCCCTTGTGAAGTTAGATTCAGAAAAAACTATTAAATTTAAGGATCAATTTAATAAAATAAAATCTGAAGATGTGAAAGAAAAACTAGAGGACCTTTACTCTAAAATAACGGAAAAGGCTGATAGATTATCTGATAAATTGTACATTCAAGATATGGTTGAATATAAAAAATTAGTAAAAGAATTTATGGACGTGGCAGTTACTAATTCTTATATGTTTGAGAAGGATAATTTTTTAGATAGAAGAGGACGTCATAGGGTCTTTACTAAGGTTAAGAAGGTTGATAAGGCCCTTAGTGAATTGACAAATGAGTTTTTAAGCGGAGAAGTGGATAGGATAAATGTAGTTAAAAGACTAGATGATATAAAGGGCATGCTTATGGACATGTTCATGTAAATAGGGACGATTAATCGTCCCTATTTTTTTATGTTCTTTATTTCTTCTATTGATGATCTTTTTTCAATAATATTCTCTTTTCATACATAACCCCCATTAATTACCCAATACTGATCTAAAATAATTTCTTTAAAAATACATAAAACAATTACAGAACATAAGTTCTTGCAAGGAGATGATTCTTATCAAAAAACTGTATAATTATGGATTCATTGAGTCCCAAAATAAGAAGAATGAAGAACACATTAAAAGTTATAACATATCTTAAATAGAGAGAAATAGCATAATTGGAAGTCTCTTAGGAGATGGAAGCCTTGCCCTTTATGGTAGAAGTAAAAATGCACATTACAGAGATCATGGATGTGATGCACAAATGCCCTATAGAAAATGGAAAGCAAAGATGTTATCTAATCTAGGTTTTAAATTCAATGAAAATTGTAAATATGGGAAATTATCATCTCCAAGTTATCCACTACTTACAGAATTGTATAATATGTTTTATAAAAATAAAGTAAAAATATTAAATTATGAAAATATTAAATTATTAGACCATGCTATTGGATTAGCGTGTTTGTACATGGATGATGGTAGCTTGGTAATAGATTCTTCTCACCGAAAAATAGCATTTTTTTATTCCCACGCATTTCAATATATTCTCTGAATTTTTCAGAACAAGAGAATATATTACTTAAAGATCATATAAAGGAAACTTTTGATATACAATTGAAGCTTAAGAAAAGGCCTGATGGGAAGAAATCCATGTTGGAGTTAAACAAAAGGAATGAGCTGATGAAGTTTATAGATTTAGTAAAACCTTATGTTAATCAAATTCCCTGTATGAAATATAAAGTAGATGTTAAAAACCGTTTAAAATATACCCCAAATAAGCTTAGTTCTACCACTAATAAAAGAATCATCACATGTCCATTAAATATTATAGATAATCACTATTCTAAAGAAGATATAAATACAATAATAAAGATAAAAAATAAGCACATAACAAATAAAAAAATTGCCCATATACTACAAAGACCTTATTGGGGATTAGTTGATAAAGTTAGACGACTTAAAAAGGAAGGAAAATTATAAAAAGAGCCAGAGAAAAAACTCTCTGACCCTGCAATTATTATTACTAGATATTCAATTATCTTAATAATTGAAGTACTCCTTGAGGTTGTTGGTTTGCTTGAGCTAACATTGATTGCGCTGCCTGTGATAAAATATTGTTCTTTTGGAATTTCATCATTTCTTTTGCCATGTCTACGTCTCTGATTCTTGATTCTGCTGCTGTTAAGTTTTCAGATGATGCATCTAAGTTTTTGATTGAATGCTCTAATCTGTTTTGGAAAGCTCCTAATTCACTTCTTTGCTTAGAAACTTTTGTTAATGCAGTATCTAACTTTCCTGTTAGTGCTTTTGCTGTAGTTACATCAGCTACTGCAGTATTAGTTAATGTTCCTAAATCTGTATGAAGAGCAGATGCTCTCATGTCATCAAAACCTATCTGAATAGTTTCATCAGCTGTAGCATTAGAACCTACAACTACATTTGCCGTCGAACTACCAGCTAAAGTTTTTACTGATGTTAGTGCTGATAAAGCAGTTTCAACAGTATTAGCTTCACCACCTGAACCAGCAGTACTAGATGTTAGTGTTATCTTAACTCCTAATTTATCAAAATCTAAAACAGTTTCTTCTCCTAAAGTATCAAACATTGCATCTGTTAATTGTATCTCTTGAGTAGTTCCATTAGCTGATAAAGCAACATAACCTGCTCCAGAAGCACCTTGAGCAATTGCATATGTTGTATTAGCTTCACCACCAGTTACATCTACATCTGAAATAGTTGCCTTAGCTGATACTGCTGTTCCAGCTTTAACATCAGATGTACCATCAAACGTTGTAGCTAATGTACCTTTTAACAATTTTTTACCATTGAACTCTGCCGTTTCACCAATTCTATCTATCTCATCTCTTAAAGCTACAAGTTCTTCACCAATAGCAGTTCTGTCTTCAGTATCTAATGCATCAGTAGAAGCTTGAACTGATAACTCTCTCATTCTTTGTAGAATTGCTTGAGTTTCCTGTAATGCACCTTCAGCAGTTTGTACCATTGAGATACCGTCTTGAGCATTTCTTGAAGCTTGATTTAGACCTCTGATTTGAGATCTCATTTTTTCAGATATTGAAAGACCTGCTGCATCATCACCAGCTCTGTTAATTCTTAACCCTGATGATAATTTTTCGATTGATTTTGCTGAATTTCCTTGGTTTACTCCCATTTGACGATGTGTGTTCATTGCCATTAAGTTATTATTAATTCTCATATGTAATTCCTCCCTGAATTTTTTCTTGTTGACATCCATGTCACAAGACTTATTTTTTATTTAAAATCTTTGTGGGCCCCCAAAGATTTTACTAACAAATTTCCTTACATTATGGTTATCGGTAAATTTTTATATGACTTTAGATATTTTTTCATATTTTTTCACATTTCTTCATATTTTTTTATTTTTTATTAAATTTTTCAAGCTTTGTAAGTCTACGCTTCCGCTGGCTGCTTTTTTATTTTCTTCTTGAATTTCTAAATATACTTCTTTCCTAAGAATAGTTACATCCTTTGGTGCAGATATTCCCACTTTTACTTTTCCTTCTTCTATTCCAACAATTGTAATCTCTATATGATCATCTATAAGGATACTTTGATTTTTCTTTCTTGTAAGAACTAACATACGGCATCACCTGCGTGTAGAGTTTGCTCAAAAATCCTATGCTTCAAGCTATATTTTTCACTATTTACTACCATTTGTTTTGCCCTTTTATTTTTTAAATTCATAATAACAGGACCTTTAAGGTTAATAGTCATATTTTCTACGTTCTCTGGCACTACTGCTATAACCCAAATCATTACATCCTTTATTTCTTTTATTTCTAAATCTTCTACTATTTTTTCTGGAATATCAAATTCATAGTCCTTCACAAATACATATGGATTCGTAACTACAAAGGCAAGTTCTGGCTCTTCAAGAGATTGAAGCCAATTAAATGGATTTTCAGTATCTTCATTTTCTATGTATATATATTTTTTTAGTTCTTCAAAACCTAATAATCCATCTTTAAAACTTATTATATTTTCTTCTATAATTTCTATTTTTCCAAAATGTTTAGTTTCTATAAACATCCTAATACCTCCTGTTGGTTAAGGATTAACTAATTTTATACTTCTTCATTTACATACTCTATATTTATACTATTTTTTTGTCTTAAATAAACATCAACTTTTCCTGGATTATATTTAATATCCACTTTATTTGCTTTCACATCTATGTTAGTTTTTCCACCTTCAAAATCTATGTTAAGAGTAGGTTCTGTGGCTGTTATTTTAGGTCTACTCTTAGGTATAAATGTTACATCATAATTTTTCTCATTAATTGAATTTCTTTTAGCCATATTAGCTATGGCATTCCCACCGTTTTCTATTTTCGTCATCTCATCTCCCTCTGACGAAATTCTACCTATGGCCTCCATACTCTTTTGCTTTCCCATTTGTGCCGAATGTTTTATTAGTTCAAATATGGATTTTAGATTAGCTTCACTAAAACATACGCTCTGGTCTATTTGAACTTTACTATCTTTTTTTTCTATTTTCATTTTCAGTGGTTCTGTTTTCATGGTTACCTCTGCTTTAGGTTGTCTTATTTCTAAGCTGGCATTTTTAGTTTCTATGCCTATTAAGGCAGGGGTAGTATTTATTTTAAAAGGCATTATAAAACCTCCTAATCCCTAACATCTTTCCTTACTTAAGAAAATCTAACAAACTTGGTTGAATTATTCTAGAACCTACAGATAAAGCTGCCTTATATACGCTCTCTTCCATCTTCATCTTCATTATAGTCTCTGCCATATCCACATCTTGAGTTTTAGATAATAGTTTATTAAAATTAAGTATATTATCTTCTATGCGTTTTTGATCTAATTCAAGTCTATTAGTTTTTCCACCAATATCTGATATTATGGATAGTATATTAGTCATATTTTTATCTATATCACCTATTATATCTGTAGTACTTAACTCCTGTTCTTTTATTACACATTCCTCTGCTGTCGTATCAGAATCAATACCTAATAAACTTTGAGCTTTTACTGTAAATACAGTTGAAGAACTTTCATTAACAAACATTAATCTATTATCATCAGTCATTTTTACTTTTATATCAGAACCATTATTTTTAAGTTCATCTTCTATTATGTCTGTTAACTTGTTTCTGCCTGCTAATGTATCCATATTATAACTACCTTCTGGTATAGTTATAGTAACTCCATCTACATCTATGGTCATACCACCTACTGGACTATCTATTGTTCCTTCTAATCGCTCTCCCACTACTATAGGATGTTTAACATATGTAGCATTTGTTGCTGTACCACCATCTGGAGTTACAGAAAATTCCACATCTCCTGAGAAAATCATATCAGTTCCATCAGGTGTAACCTTTATTCCTTTATTTTTAAGAAAGTCATTTTCATTTATTATATCTTGCATATTTTCTCCTGCTGGCACTTCTATTTCCACATTGTCATCTCCAACAGTTATAACTAATTTTCTATCCGCACTATTATCAAGACCACTTATAGGAGTAGTTTTATATTCACTCTCTATAAATCCTTTCTTATAGGAAGCAGAATCTTCATTATCTGGTTTATCTAAAGCCATCTCTAACCTAGTTAAGGTGTCATAGGTGCCTAAAAATCCTATTTGAACCAGTTCATCACCAGTTATGTTCACATCTACATAATTCTTAGTTCCTATTTCAATTAGTTTATCTTGGTCTAACTCTGTAGATGTAAGTTCCTTATTTAATGGATTAATAAGAAAGTTTTTAAACTCAGTATCGTCTATACTTGGGTCTACTGCTCCTCCTGGTGACAAAAACTTGCCGTTATATTTTAATCGTTTTACCGTTTTTCCATCAATGTCAACTTCTACTTCCTCAAAAGGCTCATCTAAAGTATTGTATCCTGCAAATAGAAATTTTCCTGCAAAGTTAGTATTCCCAATAGATACAATTTGATCTTTTAGTTGAGATATTTCCTTTTTTGTAGCGGCCCTGTCTTCATCCGTTAAAGTGTCATTTGATGCTCTTACAGTTAATTCCCTTACCCTTTGTAAGGCGTCCTTTAATTGAGTTATGGCAGTTTCACTAGCATCCAGCCAAGATAAGGATTCATCTATATTCTTTTTATATTGTTCATGGCTAGATATATCTGACGAAAGCCTTAAAATAGTAGACATACCCACTGGATCATCAGATGGTTTAGATATGCGTTTTCCAGTACTTGCTTGATTATCAAGCTTATCTAAATTTATCATGTGATTATTTAAATTTCTCATCATATTACTAATCATCATATTATTTGTAATTCTCATATGTATGGCTCCTTTTAAAATTTTAGGTGACGGGTGACAGCCAATTTTATCCTGTCACCGGTCACCTGTTATCCGTCACCTGAATTATACGCCCATCCTATTAATAATAGTATCTAGCATTTCATTCATAGTGGTAATCATCCTAGCATTGGCATTATAACTTTGTTGGAATCTTACCATATTACTCATTTCTTCATCTAATGATACACCTGATACAGATTGTCTTTTCCTATTTGTTTCTTCTACTAGCACAGTTTGGTTTATACTCATATTCTTAGCTTGTGCCGCATCAACACCTAAGTTAGATATTAATGAGTTCATAAAATCTCCAGGCTTTCCCCACTTAAACATGTCAGCCTTATCTTTTAATTTATTCATTTCAAGGATGTTCTTGCCGTCTCCTGGTAATCCTTCTTTAGTTGAACTGGCTGCTATTTTATTTAAATCACCGTCAATATCATCACTTATCTTAATAGTGTTAGATGGATAATTAGGGTCATACTCAAAAAACTTTATTCCCGTATCTCCATTTAATCCATATCCCTTTTCATGGACTTCGTTAATTTCATCTGCTAACACACTAGTGAACTCATTTAGTCTTTCTATGTAATAAGGAACACCCTTTTTATCTCCATCTATATTATCTCGTCCATCCATTAAAGCCTTTAACTTTCCTGTAGTTATATTAATCTTTGCCCCATCATCCCAAACTACTTCACCTAAGTTTGGTACATCTGTATCATTATTTAAAACTTTTCTATCTTCACATACTAATTCTTTAGATCTATCATGATTTACAAGCTGAGTTCCACCTATTAAAACTTGCATCTTACCCTGACCATCTTCTATAGTTTGAATGTCAGTAAGTTCTGAGAGTTTATCCAATAACAAATTCCTTTGATCCCTTAAATCATTAGCATTAGATCCATCTAACTCAGCCCTAAATATTTGGTCATTTAAAGCTGCTATACTCTTTCCATATCCATTAATTTGATCTACAGTGGCCCTCACATTAAAGTCTAGATCTTCCTGCATTTCTCTAAGTTGATTACCCATTCTATTTACAGTAGTAGTAAATGCAATTGCCTTTTCCCTTACTAAGGCTCTCACCGTTTGGTCCTCAGGGTTTGAACTTAACGTTTGTAAACTTTCAAAGAATTCATCCATAACCTCTCTCATACCAGAATCAGATGGTTCATTCATAACAAGTTCTAAACTCTCTAGTATTTCTTGTCTGGCTTCCCATTCTCCTAAGTTTTGATTTTCAGTTCTATATTTAAAATCTAAAAAACCATCTCTTATTTGAATTACCTTATCCGTATCTACTCCCGTTCCTAGCATTCCCTCTGAATTTGGAATGGGAAGGGGGTTTCCTGGTTTTACCTCAAGACGCTGTCTAGAGTAGCCTTCTGTATTTGCATTAGATATATTATGTCCTGTTACATATAAAGCCCTTTGACTTGCGTGAAGTCCACTTACGGCCACATTAAATCCAAAAAAAGTTGAACTCATATTATCTTATCCTTTCCCATCAAAGAAACTATTTAAATAGTGTCCATCATTATTATTTTCCTTATAAACTACCTGTGTACTTTTTAGACTTGAATATAAATTCACATTAAATTCTATATAATCTAGAGATTGATTAATTAATTTTTCATTTAAATCATTTAATCTTTTTATTTCCATTAGTACTTTTTCTAATCTATTTTTTAACTCTAATAATACTTTAGAGTATTTCATCTCTACCATATGTATAATATCTTCTAGTTTATCTATCTTATGAACGTTTCTTTCCTTTAATAGATTTCCTATTATTAAGTTTCTGACCGTATCAATTTTCCTTACTTCACTTATTATTTTTTCTTCCCTAATAGTCATCTTATCTAGGAGATTTATTTTTTTATCAATGATGAGTTTAGTTTTTTCATCTGCAATTTTCATATATTCTTCATATACTTCACACTCTTTTTTAAGTATGACTATTAATTGTTCAGTAGACTTACTCATTTAGACCTCCTACGTTTCTATGTATTTAGGGTTAAGAGTTTTTTCTCTTAACCCTAAACCCTATTTCTTCAATATCTTATCTGCCACCTGCTCCATAGACACATTAAATGTACCTGTTTCTATTTTCTTTTTTATTTCCTCTACCTTTTCTTCTCTTATTTGTGGCAACTTTTTATACGCCCCATATGCCACTTGATAATCCCTAGCTTTTTCAGAAATGTCTATTTTATCTTCTTCTTGTTTAAATTTTTTACTTTCTGTTTTAATAGGTTTATCGTATGCCTTCATTATTTTGTTTATATTTCGTATATTATTTATTTTCATAAAAAAACACCTCGCTCTACCAATTACCTTATTAATAGTATCGGTAAAGAGAAGTGTTCTCTTAACATAAATTTATCTTTTTTTTCTGTCTGCAGTAAACATTCTGTGTTTATTTTCATTTTTTTCCTTCGCCGTTTCCCTTTTCTTTATATCTGGTGATAATCCCCTTCTCATTTCTTCTATACATACATCACAAAATCTACCTGTTTTAATTCCCTTTCCACAACGTTCACATTCTATTAAAAGAGATGAGTTCTCACTTATAATTTCAAGTTTTCCTTGTCTTATGTATCTTAAAATAATGTCCTCTTCAACTCCTGTTTCCTCTGATATTTCAACTAAAGTAGCTCCAGGATTATCATATACATATTCCCTTACAATCTTAAAGCTTTCGTCATCTTTTTTTCTACATCTTTGGCAAATCTTTGTAATTCCCGTATATTGAAATACCCTTCCGCACTTTTTGCAATTCATTAATTCCGCCATATTCTCCCACCTATCTTATGTATTTTTTCCTATGGAAAAGGTTATAGAATAAATATTTTTTGGTTTTAATCTATTTAAGCTGCCACAACAGGCATCTATTGTATTTCCTGTCGTAAACACATCATCTACAAGTAGTATATTTTTATTTATCATATTTGGATTGTTCCTTACCTGAAAGGCATCCTTTAAATTCTTTTGTCTCTCCATTTTATTTAATTTATTTTGTTCTAAAGTTTCATTACATTTAATTAGGGTTTTATAGTCTGCTATTATGTTAGTTTTTTCACTCATGTATTTACATAAAAGCTCCGATTGATTAAATCCCCTTTTTCTTTTCTTGTTTTTATGTAAGGGTACAGGTATCATATAATCTATTTCTAAATTACTTTCTAGTAGCTTATCACTCATTATTTCCGCCATGTGATATGCTAAATAGGTTTTTTTATTAAACTTTAAATTATGAACTAATTTTTTCGTATTATCATCATATAATACACAGGCTATATTCTTTTGAAAAAGATGCTTACTGTTAATACAATCAAAACACCGATTAATAGTATTATCTATACTAATAATTTTACCACATTTTTCACAGGTATTATTTACCCAATTCACTTTTTTATGACAATTTTTGCATAATGAATACTTTTCTGTAGTATGGATGGGATCTTTGCACATTAGACAATATATATTTCTTGGATATATTAAATCTAGAAAAAAGTCCACAATACTTTTAATCATTTAATAACACCTGCATCTACGAATTTTCTTAATTTATTTAGGAGTCCTGAATTTCTCTTTCTTATCCTATGGTTGTCCACCATATTTTTTAGTCCAGCTTCCACGCCTACCATTACTACTAATTCCTTAGCACGGGTCACCCCCGTATAAAGTAAATTACGAGTAAGCAACATGGGAGGACCAAAGGATATGGGCATTATAACTATGGGAAATTCACTTCCTTGACTCTTATGAATAGTTATGGCATAGGCCAATTCGATTTCATCTAATTGGGAAAAATCATATTTTACTATTTTTTCTTCATCAAATATTATATGTACTTCCTTTTCTTCATTATCTATGAAATCAATATAGCCAAAATCTCCATTAAAGACGCCTACTCCCTCTTCATCACTATTCTTGTTTTTCCACTTTAAGTTATAGTTGTTTTTCATTTGCATTATTTTATCTCCCACACGGAAGATTTTATCTTTCATTTCCTTTTCTATTTTATAGGGTGCCTTAGGATTTAATACACTTTGCAGTGTATTATTTAAATTATACATGCCTACAGTTCCCTTTTTCATGGGAGTTAACACTTGTATATCCTTTATTGGATCACATTTTGCAAAGTTTGGTAATCTCTCTTTACAAAGTTCCTTTATGATTTTTACTATATCCTCTTGCTTTTTTCTAGACATGAAGAAAAAGTCTTTTTCTTTTTTATTTAATTTAGGATATTCTCCCTTATTTATCTTATGAGCATTTACTACAATCATACTTTCTTCAGCTTGTCGAAATATTTCATTTAATTCAACTACCTTTATTAATTTACTCTCTATAATATCCCTAAGGACATTACCAGGTCCTACAGAAGGCAATTGATCCACATCTCCCACAAGGATTAGCCTAGTTCCTAAAGTTAAAGATTTCATAAGGCCATGCATAAGCCTTATATCTACCATGGACATTTCATCTATTATAATTACATCTTCTGTTAAAGGTTCATCTTCATCCTTAACAAAGCCTAGTCTATTATCTCCTTCCATATATGAATACTCCAATAATCTATGGATAGTCTTAGCTTCTCGTCCTGTGGCCTCACTCATTCTCTTAGCTGCCCTCCCCGTAGGAGCAGCTAGGGCTATGGATAGATTATTATCTTCTAATATTTTTATTATGGTATTTATGGTTGTGGTCTTACCCGTTCCAGGCCCTCCCGTTATGATCAATATGCCATTTTCTGCTGCTGACTTTATGGCTAATTTTTGTTTACTTGCTAAATTTATATTTTCCGATTCCTCTATTTTTTTTATTTCTTCTTCTATATTGTCGGATATATGCTTAACTTCCACGCTGGCCATATCTATAATCTTTCTGCACACATAACTTTCAGAATAAAATAGGGACATTTCAAATACACATATTTCTCCATCTATATTTTCCATATGAATTTCATGATCTATAGTAAGCTTTACTAAAGTATCATCTATTAAATCTTTAGGAACAGATAGTATTTTACTTCCATCATTTATTAAATTATCCTTTTTAACATAGGTGTGACCTTCTAATGAACAACTGTTTAATATGTACTTTATTCCACATCTTATTCTGTATGGGGATGTGGGATCTATGCCCATTTTCTTTGCTATGGAATCTGACATTTTAAATCCAATTCCTACTATTTCATCTGCTAACCTATAGGGATTTTCTTGTATTAGTTTTATAGCTTCATCTTCATATCTTTTATATATTTTTATGGCATAGGCAGGAGTTACTCCATATTGTTGTAAAAACATCATAAGTTCCCTTAGATTTCTCTGTTCTTTAAAGCTCTCCACAATTTTTTCATATTTAGATTTCCCTACACCACTTACCTCCATAAGTCGTTCAGGGTTAGATTGCATTATATCTAGTGTATCTTTTCCAAATTTGTTCACTATTCTTTCAGCCATTTTCGGGCCTACTCCTTTTATTATTCCCGATGATAAATATTTTTCTATTCCCTCAATAGTATTAGGGGTTATCTCTTTATAGCTTATAACTTCAAATTGCTCACCATAGGTAGGGTGCTTTATCCATTTTCCACTAAAAGCGTATGTACCCCCATCATTTATTACAGGCATGTACCCTACTACAGTTATTTGTTCTAATTCATTTTCTATTAAAGCCACCGTATAGGCATTATCTTCATTTTTAAATATTGTTTCTGTTAAGACACCTTGTATTTCTATCGACATTTTTTCCTCCTATGGAGATATTGATTTATATGTTAATATAATTATATACAAATTCTTACATTTATTATAAGGAACTTTGTATATTTTATTTACGTCTAATAAATAGTTATAGATTTGACCTCTAACGACAGACGACTAACGTCTAACCAAATCTTTAGAATAAATCTATATCTAAATTACAAAACAACTTATATATAGATACATTTTTTTGTATTCATATATAAATATATTATAAAATGAGGTGATTTTAAAGTGAAAAAAATACTTTCTATGATTCTAGGAGTTAGTCTATTGTTCTCTAACGTGGCCTTTGCATCTAGTGGTAATCACATAGATAGGGTTCCGCCTGTAAAGGTAGATTATAAGTTTGTAAATTCTAATGCTCCTAAGTTAAAAATTGAAGAAGATACTAGTAATGAATTTACAAGTGAAGAACAAAGATTTACTATTAGATTAAATAATGCTAAGTGGTATGATGAATCCATTGAAATGATAAATAAATATGCCACTTGCAATATATCTGGAAGTAAAATAAAAATAGACAAAAAGGGTTCCACATCTGCTAGGGTTACTATAACTAGGAGTTCTAATAATACAGATAAAAAGGCTGTTTTTACTATTCCCTTATTTGTGGAGATTACTGATCCTGGTAATGTGACTGTTACTATTCAATCTTCAAGTTTAGTATCCCCTGGAGAATATACTTTCGCCAAGGCCATTGATACTAAAAGTAATTTGAAAAAGGACCTGCCCCATGTGTACCCGGGTTTTGAATTTAGCAAGGATGATGCTACCTTTATTAGAATTAGTGAATCTAGTAATAATGAGTTTACTAAAAATCAAAAGTTTAGATTAAAATTAGATAATGGAACTTGGAACTACTCAGAGGTTATTAAAAACATTAAAGCTAGTGACAATAATATAAAGGTCATTAGTATTGATAATATAGATGAAAACACCCTTGAGTTTAATATTATAAAGGATAGTTCTAATAAAGTATCCTTTATAGATATTCCTATAATAAGCACAGTTTTAGAAAAGGGTGATGCTAAGGTAACTATAATTCCTGTGAAATCATCTATGACTAAAAACACATACTACTATGCATTTATGGATAAGGTCGCTCCAGTGAAGCCTAAAATAGAAATAAATCTTTTTATGAATAAAAAAGATGTGTCTATTGAAAATCCTGATGGAAAAAATACTATTCAATTAAATGTGGCTCCATATAATTTAACTGGTACTACTATGATACCTGTTACGGGCATCATAGACAATCTAGATGCAAATGTAAAGTGGAATGGTGAAACTCGCCAGATAACCATAACGGATGGTAATAATACTTTCATAATTCTTACTCTAGATAGTAACTATGCTTTAGTAAATGGAGAAAAAATAGAATTATCTCAAGCTCCTATGATCATCAATGGAAGAACTTTAATTCCCCTTAGATTCGTATCTGAAAACTTAGGCTGCGAAGTTAAGTGGTATGAAGATGAAGAAAAAATAACTATTTTGAAAATGAAGTAGATTTATCTACTTCATTTCCTTTATCATTCTCTTAAGTTCCATTATCTCCATATATAATCTTCCTATATGGTCCACAGTAGCTACTTGTCCAAATTCATAGGACATGGGATTTTTTTTAGTATTTTCATTTAATATGAGTTTTACATTGTTAAAATCCCTTTTTACACTATGAATCCTCTGTAGTACCTGTATTTCATGTCCATTTTCCATTATTAATTTAGTGTGTCTTCCATCTTCTACTATATCTTTTACAAAATGAAAGTTCACATATCCATAGGCTCCATCGTTTTGAAATTTAGGCTTCCTAGTTTTAAAGGGAACTAATATGAGTTCTTCATTTATTACAATGGGAATACCTAATCTCTTATTTATAACTTTTCCATATCTTCTTCTAAATGCACTTAAATGCAGTGCATATTCATTACATATTCTCCTTAAAACAGTTCTTACTCTTTTATACTCTATATGACTATTTTCCATGGTTATTATGTTAGTTCCATTGCCTTTATCATATATGGGAATTATGGCTATTATGGATTCCTCTAATATATCTTCTATGCGTTCCATAATTTCACCTCGCTCTTTCTTTCGAACATGTGTTCGTATATTTATTATACCATTATATGAAAAAAAATCTAGCTATAAGTGGTAATTTTTTGAAATTGTTAAGATCTAGAAATAAAATCTCTTATTTTCTTTATGGCTCTCTCTTTCATTTTAGCTCCACTATAATAAGTTAAATCTAAGGTCACGCATATGTCTTTTAACTTCATATTTTTGACATAATAAAGGTAAATTATTTTTCTGGAATTCATATCTAATTTTTCTATAGCCTTTAGGATTTCATCCGTATTTTCTTTTTTTATAAGAATATCTTCACTGTTCTCTCCAGAATCAAGAATCTCTAATAAAGATTCCTTTCCGTGCCTTTTTTCTATTGGCACTGTATCTAGTGTTTTTTTATTGCTTTTATTTAAGTACATATACTTAAGTTTCATCTTCACATATCCCAAAAAGGGAGTGTTTTTATTTTCCTTAAATTCATTAATACTTTTTAGTATTTCTACTTTCCCATCCTCATATAGATCCTCAAATAATTCATTATTATAGTTATATTTTTTTATGGAACTGATAATTAATGGTCTTAGATTTTCAACTATCTTTAATTTTGAATCTTGATTTCCAACTTTAGCCGATTCTAAAAGGTCCTTCATTTTATATTCCAAAGAATATCCTCCAATGAAAAACCGGTTTCTCTTTTATTTGCGCAACCTTATTCTATTGGCAAATAGAGTTTTTGTTAAATGACCACTTATGAAAAGTGAGGCTTAACTTCTAGAAAATGATTAAGGGTTTAGAGATTTTGTCCCTAAACCCTTAACCATTTTCTAGAACCTTATTTATATATACAAAAAAATAAAAGGAGCGAAAAAATTTCGCTCCTTTTATTTCTACTCTAAACCTTCTTTTCTTAAGATTTCAGCTTTGTCTGTCTTTTCCCATGGAAGATCTACATCTGTTCTTCCAAAGTGACCATAAGCAGCAGTTTGCTTGTAAATTGGTCTTCTTAAATCTAAATCTCTAATAATTGCAGCTGGTCTTAAATCAAAATGCTTGTTAACTAACTCTTCAATTTTTTCTTCTGCAATCTTTCCAGTTCCAAAAGTTTCTACTAATACGGATACTGGTCTTGCCACACCTATAGCATATGCTAATTCAATTTCACACTTGTCAGCAAGTCCTGCAGCAACGATGTTCTTAGCCACATATCTAGCAGCATAAGCAGCTGAACGGTCAACTTTTGTAGGATCTTTTCCAGAGAATGCTCCACCACCGTGTCTTGAATATCCACCATAAGTGTCAACTATGATCTTTCTTCCTGTTAGACCAGCATCACCTTGAGGTCCACCTATAACAAATCTTCCAGTTGGGTTTATAAAATACTTAGTCTCAGCATCTAATAACTCAGCTGGTACAATAGGCTTAACTACATTCTCAATTAAGTCCTTTTCAATAGTTGGTTGTTCCACTTCTGGAGCATGTTGAGTTGATATAACTATAGTATCTACTCTTACTGGCTTTCCATCCACATACTCAACTGTTACTTGAGTTTTTCCATCTGGACGAAGGTAGTCTAATGTACCATCTTTTCTCACATCAGATAATCTCTTAGCTAATCTGTGAGATAGAGAAATAGGCATTGGCATAAGCTCTGGTGTTTCATTACAAGCAAAACCAAACATTAATCCTTGATCTCCTGCTCCTGTATTTAACTCATCTTCCATTTGTCCTTCTCTAGATTCTAGTGCTTCATTTACTCCCATAGCAATATCTGGTGATTGCTCATCAATAGAAGTAAGTACTGCACAAGTGTCACAGTCAAATCCATATTTAGCTCTATCATATCCGATTTCTTTAATAGTCTGTCTTACAACCTTAGGAATATCCACATAACAATTAGTAGTAATTTCTCCTGCTACTAATACTAATCCTGTAGTAACTGAAGTTTCTGCCGCTACACGAGCATTTGGGTCCTTTTCAAAAATTGCGTCTAATATAGAATCTGAAATTTGGTCACAGATTTTATCTGGATGTCCTTCTGTAACAGATTCTGAAGTAAATAATCTTCTTGCCATTTTAAAGCCTCCTAGTTTTTTTATTTTCAGGTAACTGGTGACAAACTATATGATCGTTTTTCCTTTGTTGTTATGGATTAACATTTTTTATATAATCTCTCACCAACTACCTGTATCATTTTCTTTTATAGTTTTACCCTAAATTCAATTAAAAAAACCTCTTCACAAAGAAGAGGCATTATAATTAAAAATTATTATTGTCCTCATCTTTCAAGATTGTTTTTTACAATCTCGTAGGATTTAGCACCGTGTAAACACCGGTTGCTGGGCATCATAGGGCCTATTCCCTCAGCCACTCGCAATAAGGATTTGCTTTTATTAATTTTTTCAATTTATAGTAACATTTATGTAGAATTATGTCAACAGTTTTTTTGTCGTTCGTTTTTCGTTAGTCGTTTTTCATAAAAGATTAACCATTAACGACTAACAAATAACGTGTTTTATATGTTTGCTACCACATTACTCAAATAAGCAATAATAAGTGCAGCTATAGTATTTCCTATAAGTATATTTATAAGTGCTGGAACAAATCTTATTTTAAGAAGTGATGCTGCCATGGCCCCTGTCCACACACCAGTTGTAGGTATAGGAACGGCTACAAATAATAACAATCCTATTGCCTTGTACTTATGGATAGTACTAGTCTTTTTAATAGTCCTATTTACTATTTTATCCACTATCTTTTTCATATAATCATTTTCCCTAAGCTTTTCAAAAACAGGTTCCAATAATACTAATAAAAAAGGTACAGGAATCATACTTCCTATCATTCCTATTATTAGTGCTTTTATAGGGTCTACTCCCATAGATATCCCCAGTGGTATGGCTCCCCTCAGTTCCATAACAGGCATGGCTGCCACTAGAAGAACTACCATTTCTTTCGACATATAATTTAGTAAACTAGTCATTTCATTTCTCCCTTTGAACGATTTCCCTAAGCTTAATTATAATATATATATATATAAAGTTAAAGAAGAATTCGCCTCTTTTAATTTACTTTTAACCTAAATTAAATTAACATATAATAAGTATATATTTGAAAGTTAGACGTTAAAGGTCTATCGTTAGTAGTCTATTCTTAATAATTATTTAAATTCCAACGATTAACTACTCACGAAGAACGAATAACCATTGTCAGAAAGGAAGAAATTCATGAAAAAAATTGTAGGATGCGTTAAAAGAGCAGTTGAAGAATTTAATATGATAGAAGATGGAGATGTGGTAGGTGTAGGTGTATCTGGTGGAAAAGATAGCTCAGCTTTGCTTTATGCTTTAAGGTTATATCAAAACTTTTCTAAAGCAAAATTTCAAATAAAGGCATTAACTTTAACATTAGGATTTGAAGGATTCGACATAAGTCCCATTACAAAATT
This sequence comes from Anaeromicrobium sediminis, assembly GCF_002270055.1. NCBI lineage: Bacteria > Bacillati > Bacillota > Clostridia > Peptostreptococcales > Thermotaleaceae > Anaeromicrobium > Anaeromicrobium sediminis. The sequence goes on from NZ_NIBG01000008.1 coordinate 169,369, forward strand.
CTGCAATGAGTTAGGAATAGAGCATGTAGTAGTACCCACACAAATAGGTAAGGTCATATTCGAAGAAAGAAAAGAAAAAAATCCCTGTTCCCTATGTGCTCGTATGAGACGTGGTAGACTTCATAACCTTTGTAAAGAGCTAGGAGTAACTAAATTGGCATTAGGCCATCATGCAGATGATGCAATCCAAACCCTATTTTTAAGTATGTTTTATGAAGGAAGATTAAACACTTTTGAACCTGTAACATACTTAGATAGAAAAGATTTAATAATGATTCGTCCCCTCATGTATGCCTATGAGAAAGATATTATATCATCAGTGGACAGACATAATATCCCAGTAGTAGAAAGTCCTTGTCCTGCTAATAAAAAGACACAGCGAGAATATGCTAAGGAATTAATTAATGATATAGAGAAAGATATTCCAAATGTAAAGGCCAATATATTACGTGCCATGGAAAATAAAGATCAAATGTATTTATGGTTTAAAAAGTAGTCATATATCCCCTTCATTATATATATATATAATAGGGGGGGTGTACTCTTTGAAACTAGACTATTTAAAATCCCAATTAATCACTCGTGTTCATCACACTAGTGAGGAAGCTTCAGTTAAATTAACTCATTCAATAAGAGAGAAATTAAGTGAATCAACAATTATAATATGTATAGGAACAGATAGGTGTATTGGAGATGCTTTAGGTCCACTAGTTGGAACTCTTTTAAAGGAAAGAAATTGTCGTTATCCTGTTTTTGGAACCCTAGATAATCCAATACATGCAGTAAACTTGAAAAAGCATATGAAGTATATAAAAGAACATTATCCTGATTATAAACAACTTGCCATAGATGCTTGTCTAGGAAAAACTGAACTAATAGGAAATATTCATGTAAAACAAGGGCCTATCTTCCCTGGTAAGGGTGTAGGAAAAAAATTGCCAAGTGTGGGTCATTCGTCAATTATTGGCATAGTGGACAAATACCATAATGACGATTGTTTTTCTATCCACACAGTTCGACTTAGCCTAGTTCGAAATATGGCTATGACCATAGTCGATGCCATACTAGAGGCAAGTTTATTGAGTTAATACATAAAAAGACTAGGCGTATGCCTAGTCTTTAATCAATTCACTTATAATAGCAGCCGCTTGGCTTCTTTTTGCATTTCCCTTATATGACAATTCTTCTAGGATATTATCTTCAAGTCCTAGTTTTTTAGCTTTAGCTATGGCAATCTTTGCCCAATCACTAGAACTACTTATCTCTTCTATTTCTTCCTTTGTTACTTCTATTTTTTCATTATTTTTCTCATATGCATTTATGGTACATTGGATTAATTGTTCTCCTGTTAGGTTTCCATTTGGATCAAATTTATTATTTCCTACTCCATTTATTAATTCATTTTCCTTAGCCAAGTATACATACTCACTTGCCCAATTAGTAGTGTCCATATCATCAAATACCTTATTGTTATCTTCATTAAATGTATCAAGTCCTAAAGTCTTTACTAAAATAGTTGCCATTTGAGCTCTATCTAAATTATCATCTGGTTTAAACTCTCCATTTTCAAATCCAGATATAATATTTTTTGAAGCTAGACTTTCTACTGCATCCTTAGCCCAATGGCTATTTAAATCATTAAATGATACATTCTTTTCTATTATTACATATTCCTTATCTTTATCTGCTTCAAATTTTATAGAATTTTCTTCTACTTTAGATGGTACAAAATGTAGTTTGTTATCTTTACCTAATACAAATACGTTTGTCATTTTCTTGTCTTTAATTTTAGTATTATATATAACTGGTATTCTTCCTATGTCTTTACTCGCATCTACTTTGAATACTTGAGTATATATTTTAGAATATTTACTACTCTTTAAGGTACTCATAGATTCTGCCATAGGTTTCTTATTTAGTTCTATGCTTACATCTTCATTATCTTTTTTTAGATTGTCTAATACATCTTTTTTAAGGATCATTACTAAATCCTTATTTTCCATTCTTATTTCCTTTTCAACTTTCTTCAATGTATCTGAGTTTAAAGTCAATTCTACTTCTTCTTTATCTGTTGTTATTGGTACATTAATATAACTATCACCTTTAGATTCTTTAATGAAGGTGTCCATATTTCTTTTATCTATTTTAGCACTTGCTCTATTTCCCTTTTCTGAAATAGTCGCCTTTGGTTTAGAAGAGCCTCCACCACCAGATGATCCACTAGAATTTCGTTTTCTTTGCGTATCTACCGTTAACTCAAATTTAAGATTTATGTCGTCCAAACCCATTTTTTTATATTTTAATTTTGAAATTAACTCAGGTGAAAATAATATATATTTTCCACTTTTTAATGATTTATCTATAGTTATTTTTCCGTTATTTATTTTGTATTTTTTTTGTGTATCTAATGATTCATAAACCTCTTCAAATTCATTTTCTTTTACTACTACCCAATCATAATCTTCTTTTTCATAAACTATATCTGTTACTGTATATTCATTTTTTAATTGTAGTTTTTTAAAGTCTAATATTACTTTACCTACTTTTTGTTCCACAGAAAAGTCCTTTTCTAAATGGTATATCATTTTGTCTTTAGTGTGTTTTGCAGCCCAAATTTTCGTTGTGTCTATAGCATCTATATCATCACTAGATATTGTAATTTTAGCTACTTTTTCTTCATAGTTGTTAACTTGGTCTATAGCCTCTATCTTAGCATTTCTCAATTCAACTGAACGACAAATATAGTTATTAGATTTTTTTGAAAAATCTAATATTATATTTAAAGTATTATCATCTACTATATTTACTTCTTTTTTACCTGTAAATTCATCTGTATGAATATATCCTGGTTCCACCCATTTAAAACCTTCTTGTAATTTTATCTGTATAGTTCCTTCCTTATTAGGAAAACTTCCACTGACAGTTTCCTCTATTTTAAGACCTGGTATGTTACCTATTTCTTTATCTTTAAAAGAGCTTTCCGAATTGAAGTATATTATGATATCTTTATGTGCTGAAAAGGCATATGTTAAAATAACCTCACTAATAGTATGACTATAAGACTCTACTTCTACATTCATAGATCCTTCCCCTACTGGTTTAGTATACAGAGGAATCCTTATTTGATTATCATGTCCAACATTATATACTTCTACCTTAACAGTTCTGTCGCTTCTTTTTTCTATATAGACACTACTACCTACAGTACCTTCTCCAAACTCGTATATGTAAGAATCCTTATTCATGTTTTCTTCAAAGGTACCACTTTCAAAATCATCATCATCTAACCACGTAGCATTTTCTAATTTTAATTTAAATTTTTCAATTTCATAAAAATCATTTTCATCATTTTCAATCTTTAGTATAGGTGCGTTTGGTCCTATTATCTTTTGATCAGTTGCTATATCTATAATTCTGTTGACACTATTATCTGAACTAGCATAAGTTACTGAAAATAGCATGGATAAAATCAGTACACTAGCACAAATTATCCTAAAAGTTCTTTTCACATTCATCCCTCCCAAATTGTAGAATAGCACATTTCCAATGTCATAATTTGTCATTTTATATCAAATTTATAAATTAGTACATAAAAAGACTAGGCATATGCCTAGTCTTTAATCAATTCACTTATAATTGCAGCCGCTTGGCTTCTTTTTGCATTGCCCTTATATGACAATTCTTCTAGGATATTATCTTCAAGTCCTAATTTTTTAGCTTTTGCTATGGCAATCTTTGCCCAATCACTAGAACCATTTATTTTTTCTATTTCTTCCTTCGTCACTTCTATTTTCTTATTATTCTTCTCATATGCATTTATGGCTACTTGGATTAATTGTTCCCCTGTTATATTTCCATTTGGATTAAATTTGTTATTTCCTACTCCATTTATTAATCCATTTTCTTTAGCCAGATATACATACTCACTTGCCCAATTAGTAGTGTCCATATCTTCAAATACTTTATTGTTATCTTCATTAAATGTATCAAGTCCTAAAGCCTTTACTAAGATAGTTGCCATCTGTGCTCTGTCTAAATTATCATCTGGTTTAAACTCTCCATTTTCAAATCCAGATATAATATTCTTTGAAGCTAAACCTTCTACTGCGTCCTTAGCCCAATGACTATTTAAATCATTAAATGATATATTTTTTTCTATTATTACATATTCCTTGTCCTCATCTGCTTCAAATTTTATGGAATTTTCTTCTACTGTAGATGGTACAAAATGTAGTTTACTATCTTTACCTATTACAAATACATTAGTCATTTTTCTGTTTTGGATTTTAGTATTATATATAACTGGTATTCTTCCTATGTCATTACTCGCATCCACTTTAAATACTTGAGTATATATTTTAGAATATTTACTACTCTTTAGAGTATTCATAGATTCTATCATAGGTTTCTTATTTAGTCCTATCCTTACATCTTCGTTATCTTTTTTTAGATTGTCTAATACATCTTTTTTAAGGATCATTACTAAATCCTTATTTTCCATTCTGATTTCCTTCTCAACTTCCTTCAATATATCTGAGTTTAAAGTCAATTCTACTTCTTCTTTGTCTGTTGTTATTGGTACATTAATATAACTATCACCTTTAGATTCTTTAATGAAGGTGTCCATATTCTTCTTGTCTATTTTAACGCTTGCTTTATTTCCCTTTTCTGAAATAGTCGCCTTTGGCTTAGAGGATCTTCCACCACCAGATGATCCACTAGAAGTTCTTTTTCTTGTCGTATCTACCATTAACTCAAATTTTAATTTTAAATCATCTTTACTTACTTTTTTATAAAAGTATAATTTACTCATCATTTCTGGTGAAAACAATATGTATTTTCCTTTTTTTAGCGATTCATCTATAATTATTTTTCCATTGGTTATTTTATATTTTTTTTGATTATTCGGTGATTCATAGGCCTCTTCAAATTCATTTTCATTTACTAGTATCCAATCATAATTTTCTTTTCCATAAACTATATCTCTTACTGTATACTTATTTTTTAATTGTAGTTTGTTAAAGTCTACTATTACTTGACCTACTTTTTGTTCTACTGAAAAATCCTTTTCTAAGTAGTATATCATTTTATCCTTATTATGTATCCCTAGGAAAAGTGGGTTTGCTTCTATAATGTCTATAATATCACTAGATATTTGAGCATAAACAAACTCTTCTTCGTAATTATTTATCTGATCTACAGCTTGTATTTTTGCATTGCTTAGCTTAATACTATGATATTTATCATCATCAACTTCCTTTGAAAAATCTACTATGACATTTAAAATGCTATCATCTATTATTTTTGCTTCCTTTTTGCCTATAAAATCATCTGTATTAATATTCCCTGGTTCAATCCATTTAAAACCTTCTTGTAATTCTATTTTTATAATTCCTTCTTCATTAGGAAAACTTTGCTTAATAGCTTCTTCTATCTTAATATGTCCTATATTATATATTTTCTCATCCTCAAAGAAGAAATCAGGTCCACTGATTTTTATAAAAAAACCGTTATCTTTCACACTACCATAAACTATATCTTCTTCAGTAATTGTGTTACTCAAACTATCTATGTGTACTATCATATCTCCTGCATTTGTTGGCTTAGTATATAGAGGAATTCTTACTTCCTCCTCATCTTCCACATTATATACTTTTGCCCTAACAGTTATATCATCTATCTTTTCAATATATACACTACTTGATACTGTATTTCCTCTGAACTTGTCTATATAAGAATCCTTATTCATATGCTCTTCAAAGGTACCACTTTCAAAATCTCCATCCTCTAACCATTTAGCATTATCTAGTTTTAATACAATAGTTTCACTGTCATCAAAATCATCACCATCATTTTCAATTTTGAGTACAGGAGCCTCTTCTCCTATTAACTTTTGATTGATTCCAATGTAAGCACGTTTAGTTATAGTATTATCTGAACTAGCATAAGTTACTGAAAATAACATGGATAAAATCAGCATGCTAACACAAATTGTCTTAAAAGTTCTTTTCACATTCATCCCTCCCAAACTGTAGAATAACATATTGTGAACATCATAATTTGTCACATTTTGAAACCTAGAGTAAATTTTCACTCTAGGTTCTTATAAAGATTATATTTTAAATTTTGAAATATTCTCTTTTAGATTATTAGATACATATTTTAATCTTATACTTGAGTTAGATGCTTCATCTATTGATACTGCATTTGATATACTACTGCTGTTCTATACAATGTCCTTATTTGTATAAGGCTATGTGAATGATCTTTTATTCCATATTTAGGGCCTTTTGGAGAAGTTCTTTTCTTTTTTCACTTTTTTCTTTATCATAAGCATTTTTCACTTCTAAAACTACGTGAGTATCATAATCATTATCTTTCAATTTCTTTTTAAATTCCCTCAATATACGATCTACTTCCACATCACACATCCCCTCTAATTCATTTGCCCGTCTTAAATATTTTAAGCCTAGAGACATTTTTTTACTTTCCCTTTCCTCCTCAGGATAAGAATAGTATTCTGCTTTAGCTTCTTCTATGAGGTTTACCAGCTTTGTTTCAAAAGAACTTTTAAGGTCTTCCATCTTATTTGTGTAGGTATTTATTATTTCTTCTATAGTCTCTTTTTCAATTTCTTCTTTCTCCTTATTAAAAATTCCCCCATATATTAGTACTATACCAATTAAAAAGGCAAGAATCAGAATCTTCGTCCTCATAAAAACCTCCTCATATAATCTCCTATATAAGACTATTGTTTCCAAATCTTACATCATATAAGATTTTATCATAGACAATTCATTGTAAAATATTGTAATCCAAAATTGATTTTTTACAAAAATAAAATGCTGGAAATACCATTATCTCCAACATTTTTTGTGTATTAATCCAATTCCCAGAAAAGCTCCAAAACTATCTATACACACATCTCTTACCTGAGGTCCCCTTCCAGGCACATAAAATTGATGTATTTCATCACTGATGGCATATAAAATACAGATTATAAAAGCAAAAATAAATGCCTTATATCCTTTAACACCACTTACGTAAAGAGCTTTTAATACTAATATGCCTAGTACAAAATAAACTCCACCATGGGCAAATTTTCGTATTATATGATTAAACTGTGATACTAAATCTGTTGTAGTACTGCTTTCAATCCCTATGGGAATAATCTGACCTACTGTTTTAATAATTATCTCTGTGACCCTTTTACTCAGACCATTAGACTCATTTGTCACTTGATTTGATAAACTAAATATTAGACCCATCCAGAGAATAACAAGGGTCCATGAAAATATTATTATCTTTTTATTTTTAGTCATATACTTCACTTCTTTTTACTAATATTTAATTACATTTTCCCCACATAAAGGAGAATTAATTCTATATATAATTAAAAGACTAGGCTAAGCCTAGTCTTTAGTATTTAGTCTCTGATTATATTTTAAATTTTGAAATATTCTCTTTTAGATTATTAGATAAATCCCTTAAGCTTCTACTAGAATTAGCCACTTCTTCCATGGTAGCACTTTGTTCTTCCATAGATGCAGATACTTCTTCTGTTGATGCGGCATTTTGTTGGGCTACTGCTGATAGATTTCCCATTACGTCTAGGAGAGCTTTTTTCCTGTTTTCCATTTCTCCAGAAGATTCATTTAATCTTTCAATGCTATGGGATGTACTATCTATAGCCACTTCAATTTCCTTATATTTTTCACCGGTATTTTTAGTACTCACTTGTTGTTCTTCTATTATATTTAGAACCTTCTCTATAGTGTGAACTGATGCACTAGAATTTCTTTGGAGTTCACTTACAGCCTCATCTATCTGACTAGTAGACATGGATGATTGTTCTGCCAATTTTCTTATTTCTTCTGCTACAACTGCAAAACCTTTACCTGCCTCCCCGGCTCTTGCCGCTTCAATAGCTGCATTTAGGGCAAGTAAATTAGTTTGTTCTGCTATGGAACTAATAACTTCACTTGCTTGACCAATTTTTTCTGAACTTCTATTAGTTTCTAATATACCATCATATACTTCCTTTACAGCTCTATCACTTTCATCTGCCTTTTTATTTAAATCATTTACTATATTTAATCCTGATTCAACGAAACTTTCTACTCTTTTTATGCTTTCATTTAATTCTTTCATATATTCTTGATTTTTTTCTATATCTTCACCTAGTAGATTCAGTTTTTCTGAGCCACTCTCCGTATCTCTAGCTTGACTCGTGGCTCCTGATGCTATTTCCTCTGCTGTCTTAGATACATCTTCTGAAGCATAGGACATTTCCTCTGATACCTTAATAAAGTTTTCTGCTGATATATGTAATTGTTCTGAACTATCCTTAATACTATTAATCATGTCTCTAAAACTATCATTCATAAGATTAAATGCACTAGCTAGTTGACCCACTTCATCTTTTCTCTTTAATAGTTTTTCTTCCACATTGTCACTTAAATCACCATTTGCTAATTTATTTGCGTGAGTTGTAACTAGTCCTATAGGTTTTCCTATGTGTGATCCTAATAAATATGCCATAGCTAGTCCTAATACTAGTACAATTCCACTCCATAATAGCATACTCTCTCCTAAAGAGTCTAATTCTCCTAATACTTCATCTTGAGTAGCTACTATGGCTAATTTCCAATTAGTTCCCTTAATAGGAGTAAATCCTAAGAACTTTTCTTCTCCCCTAAAAGTATATTCACCTGCATCCATTTCATCTTTAATCATTCTCTTTGTAAGTCGTGAAAGTTCTTCTAAACCTGGATCATTTGCAACTTCATCTATTACATTATATCTACTTACTACTAATTCATTATCCTTATGTGCTACTACGCCTCCCCTTTCATCTACCATATAGGCATATCCAGTTTCACCAATTTTCACATCTTTGATCATATTACTTAAAAAATCTCCATTTTGTATAACTGCAAGAACACTTGTTATTATTCCATTTTCTTTCATAGGTACTGCTAATACTATTACAGTAGATCCATCTTCTTTGCTTACTATAGGGTTTGATACATTACTCTCTCCCTTTATTGCTCTTTTAAAGTATTCTCTTTCCTTTAGTTCATAAGTGCTTCCATTGGTAGCCACAGCGTGACCATTAAGATCTATAATGTCCATTATATTGTATCCATGTATAGATGCTTGTTCCTTTAAAAAAGTCATTTTTTCTTCCATAGATATTTGAGAATTTACAACTTCATCTCTAATAGCAATTTTCTCTAATTGATGTAGTTCTGCCGTTATACGACTTTCAAATACTTTAGATGATTCCTTTGCTATGGCTAATAGATTCTTCTTCTCATTTGTTATAAGAGCATTAGAAGAATTCATATAAGCTGCTATACCTAATATATTAACACTTACCATTACCAAGCAGAAAATATAAATCATCAATGTCTTTTTTATACTTTTCATGTCATTTCCCTCCGCGCTTTATAATTTTCTTTTTATCTCCTGTAAGATGATACCATTTTTTTCTTATTTTTTCTATATTTTTCTACATTTCTTGTTATTTTTCTATCTAGATAAAAATCTGCATAAAAAAAAGATAAAGTACTTAAAAGGTTTCCCTCTTAAGTTCTTTATCTCCCACACCAAACTCTCTAGTTTTTCACAATTACACTAAATACTAATGCACAAATAGGTATAAATAATATTGCGCCTGTTAATACTAAGGCTTCTTTTTCTTTAAATATTAGTTGATTCCCTGCTAAAGATTGATCTCTTTTCATCTTGTGCATTGCAGATTTTAAATTTCTTACGTAATTACTCATTCTACCACCAACACTCCACACATTAATTTTCGCACATTAAATTTCGAGTTATTCTTACATATATTTTTCCACAAATGTATTTTCATGTCAATAGTCCTTTATTCCTTTTTTAATGCTTTTTTCATTAATGCGGACCTTTTTTCACTTTTTTCAGTGTCGTATGCAACCTTCATGTCTTGAACAATTTTCGTATCATATTCATTTTCTATTAATTCATTTTTTAAATCACTTAAAACAACCTCTACTTCATTGTCACACTCATCCTCTAATGCATTAGCTTTTCTCAAGTATTTTAATCCTAGAGATATTTTTTTCGATCCTCTTTCTTCTTCTGGATAAGACATATATTCTGCTCTAGCCTCTCCCATAAGGGCTTTTAACTTTCCCTCAAATCCAATTCTTAAACCTTCCATCGCTAACGTATATTTAGTTATAATCTCTTCCTCAGAAGGTTTTACTACTTCTTCTTTTACCTCTTCTTTCACTTCTTCTACAATTTCAGTTGATACATTTTCTTGTTTATTTTCTTCTTTATTTACTACTACCTGTACAGGCTCTTCTTTCACTTCTCCAGTTTTTGGTGGTTCTGTATTTTTTACTTCTTTATTTATAGGCTTTTCTACCTTCTTTTCAACCTTAGGCTCTTCTATTTTTTCTTCTTCCTTATTTTCTTCTTTTATCTCTTTCTTCTCTGGCACATCTTCTTTAACTTTTTCTATATTTTTTTCTTCTATCTTTTTAGTTTCTTGTACTACTTCCTTTTTTCCTTCTTTCTTATTAGAGCATCCAGTAAAAATTATACAAATGCTCAATATTAAAGTAAATATAATATTTCTTTTCTTCATGTTCTTCTCTCCTTAAACCGTGTAATTATCCTATATGCACAAATTCCTAATATTCCCCCAAAGGAATCTATAAAAACATCAAAGGGTTTTCCATCTCTCCCAGGTACAAAGGTTTGATGATATTCATCTAATGATGCATATATGAGCACAAATAATATTGAATATATGATCTGGCCTTGAACTCTTAGACCTGTATATTTTAAGGCATTGCATACAAGAAAAGCCAGAATAAAATATTCTGACATATGAGCTAATTTTCTTATATAATGCTCAAGATTCCCTTTTATAGTTAATTTATTATTAGATGAAATTGTCTTTGCCACTTCTACCACCTTTTGTGCTACAGCTTTGCTTTTTGCAGAAGATTTCTCCGCGTTGTCACTGGAGAAGGCAAATATACATATACACCATAATATAACTAGTGTCCATGCTATTAATTTATTATTAAAAAATTTGTTTAAATACAATGACACTACAACTCCTTGCTAGCTGCAACCTCTTTATTTGTCGTTAAGCCCTTTTCCTCTGCTATTATATTCTCTAAATAAGATAAGTATGCTTCTCTTAAATCAGGTCTTTTTAAAGCAAACTCTGTAGTTGCTTCTAAAAATCCTAATTTATTCCCCACATCATATCTCTTACCTTCAAATACATAAGCATACATGGCTTCTTCACTTACTAATTCCTTTAATGCATCTGTAAGCTGAATCTCGCCACCTTTTCCAGGCTTAGTATTCTCTAATATTTCAAATATTCTAGGATTTATTATGTACCTGCCTAATATAGCCACATTAGAAGGTGCTTTATCCATATCTGGCTTTTCTACTAAATCTTTTACTTTATATACTCCATCCTCAATGAATTTTCCATCTACTATTCCATACTTAGATACATCTTCTTTCTTTACTACTTGAACTCCTAATACACTAGTTTTATACTCATTATATTTTTCTATCATTTGCTTTAAGCAAGGAACTTCTGCATCTACTATATCATCTCCTAGAAGTACAGCAAAGGGTTCATTTCCTATAAAGGATTTAGCACAGTGTATAGCATGACCAAGGCCTTTAGGTTCCTTTTGGCGAATATAGTGGATATTTACCATATCGGATATATTTCTTACTTCTTCTAGCATATCTTTTTTATTTTTCTTTTCCAGTTCTAATTCAAGCTCTACTGATTTATCAAAATGATCCTCTATGCTTTTTTTGTTACGACCTGTTATAATCAAAATCTCTTCTATTCCAGAAGCTACTGCTTCTTCTATTATATATTGTAATGTAGGTTTATCTACTATAGGTAACATTTCCTTTGGCTGTGCTTTTGTTGCAGGTAAAAACCTAGTCCCTAATCCTGCTGCTGGTATTATTGCCTTACGTACGTTCATTGTATTTCCCCCTTTACTTTTAAAATCTATTCTTTATATCCGTTTGGATTATTGCTATGCCAATTCCAAGCATCTTCTATGATCTTTTCTAATGAATCAAATTGTGGCTTCCAGCCTAAAATTTTCTTTGCCTTCTCTGATGAAGCAATTAAAATAGCTGGGTCGCCTGCTCTTCTTTCTTTTACTTCAGAAGGTATAGGATGGCCAGTTACTTTTCTCGTCATCTCAATTACTTCTTTAACGGAATAACCATTCCCATTACCAAGGTTAAAAATATCACTACGCTTGCCTTTTCTTAAATATTCTAAAGCCTGATAATGCGCAGAAGCTAAATCCATAACGTGAATATAATCTCTTACACAAGTTCCATCATTAGTACGATAATCATCACCAAACATAAATATTTTTTCTCTTTTTCCCAACGGCACTTGAAGAATAAGTGGTATTAAATGAGTTTCAGGATTATGAGCTTCTCCGATCATCCCACTTTCATGGGCTCCTGCTGCATTAAAGTATCGTAGGGAAACATACTTAATCCCATAAGCTTGATCAAACCATTTCATCATTTTTTCCATAGCTATTTTAGTTTCGCCATATGTATTTGTTGGTTTTGTCTCATCTTCTTCAAGTATAGGAATATTCTTAGGCTCACCATATGTAGCTGCTGTAGAAGAAAATACGATTTTATTCACATTATTTTCTTTCATAACATCTAGCAGACACATCATCCCAAATACATTGTTATTATAATACTCATATGGTTTCTCCATGCTTTCGCCTACTAATGAATTAGCAGCAAAGTGAATTACCGCATCTATTTTATGAGTCTTGAATATCCTATCTAACTTTTCTTTATTTCTAATATCTACTTCATAAAACTTATTTATTTGAGTAGATTTTTTATATCCATTTTGTAAATTGTCAACTATAATCACATCTTCATTTCGTTCTAAAAAGTATTTGACTGTATGCGAGCCAATATATCCTGCTCCACCAGTGATAAGAATTGACATATAACTTCCCCCTTTGGAATTTAATTAAAATTACCCTATCTAACTGCCAGTAAATAACATTCAATAACTATACTTTTTCCCACTTTTTTCACAAGAAACTTTTATATCATCTCGTGCTTTATCAATCTTTGAGGGTTTACTAAAAACCTCAAAATATTATATACCTAATTTATCTATACAAGTAGAAATAACCTACAGTATTTAGAAGCTTTAGACTTATTTATTAACAGAAAACTTCCTGACAATTTCAAAATTTTAAGGTTTAAAAATGCTGTAAACAATTTAATTATTAGTATTAAGGAAAGGGGTACTATTCCAATCCATAGCAAGTGATACAAAATCAACTTATAAATAAAAATAGTTATATTCCACTGCTATCCGATTTACCACCCTGCCTTTATAAAAAATCGTAGTATTAATTTTTCTAGAAAAAATCAACTACAAAATATGTTTCAAATAAATATGGCTCTCCATTTCTTTATAATTTTAAAAAAGCCTTTATATTCAGGCCTAATAAAATATTTTTACAAATTAATTAAATCACTAAACCTTTTTTTAAGAGTTTTATAATTTTCAAAAAATCTTCTTTATTTAGAAGTAGAAGTTGATTTACGTTAACATTATAGTCTTTTTTAAATTTAATCAAAAAAGAAACTCCTGCTAAAAAATAGGATATTATCGATGATAAAGCTGCACCATATATGCCAAATAAAGGAATTGTTAAAAAGTTGCAAAATATATTAACTATAACACTTGTTAACAAAACCACAAAGTAAAAAAACCATTTTCCACTAGCAATATATATGGTTCCTAGTAATTTAGTATAAACCATACTAAAAGTTCCAAAGTATATTATCATTGTAATAGGATATGACAATATAAACTCCATACCAAAAACTGTAGAAATAAAAAATTTCCCTAAAAATAAAAATCCAATGTAAATCACACATAATATACTTGTAGATGCTCTAATTGAAAAAGTAAGACTTTCTATAGAGTCTGACTTTGCTGTCTTGTTTATTAGTACATCCTTAAAGATATCTGGAACTATCCAAGTATATTCCGCAACAGCTAATCCAGTAGCATAAATTCCAATAAGAAAATATTCAACGTTTAATTTATTTAATATTACAATATCTGCTCTGTAATTCAAAGTAACTAATAGAGTAGTTAGCATGGGGATAGATCCTTTTGAAATCAATGTTAACCATAATTTTATATCTACTTTTTTAAAATCAAATTTATCTTTAAGGCTAATTAAATTAAATACTATTATTATTATTTCTTTAATGCCAAATATACACAATGCTATAATTAAATGCTTGTCGAAAACCCAAAATACAATTAAGGATAATATAAAATTAAACGCTGATGACACTATATAAGATATAGCATTAACTTTAATATTTTCCACTAGATTTATATAATTAAGTTGAAACGATAACACACAAATTATAGAAAGCAGTAAAATCGACCGAATTGTGAAATCTTCTACAAAAACTAAACAAATAAAGTAAATAAATATTAAAAACAAAAATATTGTAATTATCAAAGATAAAAAAGTTGATAAATATAATTCTGAATGTTTTCTTCTATAATTGGGATAAATATTTGCAATTCCTAAATTTAAAATTACAAACACAATGCTTACAATATTTAGTATATATGAATATTCACCTTTTAATGTCGGGCCCAAATATCTAGTTATCAAAACTGTTGCACCAAAACCGAATATAATTGACCATAGTTTTTTAATGGCTGATATTGCATATATATTATTTAATCTCACAAATATCCCCCCTTTAAAATTAAACATCATTATTATGCAATTTTTTTATAGGTTTCGCTGGTACTCCGCCTACAAACCAATAGTTATCAACAGTTTGAGTAACAGATGAACATGCTCCTACAATACAGCCTTTTCCTATTGTAGTTCCACTAGTAATGACCGAATTACTAGCTATCCAAGAAAAATCACCAATTACAATTGGTGCCGTCTGAGATTTGGGCGATATCTTACCATTTATATATATATGCTTAGTCGTTGCAACAACCACCATTGGTGAAATTACAACTCCATCTCCAATTTTTAATCCACCTGATGCATTAATCCAACTATTATGTGCAATGTATACATCATTTCCAATTTCCATATTTCTGCTCACATTAATAGTAACACCTGAAGCTATTTGGAAGTTTTTACCACATCTTTTAAAAAATGGTCTCATTAACCAACCTCTAATTATATTAGATTCTACACAGTTAGGTAACAAGGAAGTACATAAATTAATCAAATATATCGGAAAATTATATCTTAAAAAATTATAAGTTCTTAAACTTTTTTTCACAAATATACCTCCTAAATCTAAAAAACAATATTATTTTAATTTCTTAAATACTAAATTATTATTTATCCAATACACTATCAAGAATAGAAATAAATTCATTGACATATCATTCACCTGGTTCATCGTATTTTGACCAAGCATAAATCCTAATCTAATACAGCTCAATGTAATTATATACAAAATTTCTATCCTAATATTTTCAAGTTTTAAAGTAATTTCTGTAAACTTTTTAGCAATCCAAATGAATAAAATACTAATAATTGGTGCTCCAAAAAACCCAAAAAATAAATATCCCTGTCCTATCATAGGTATGATTTGAGTAACTCTAATACCATAAAATATTCTTTCATTAAAATAAATATTTGAGTAAAAAAGTGGTAAATCTTTAACAAATACATTAATACCTATCATTGGTCGAAATATATCAAATAGAAAAACAGACAGGTGGCGAGATTCAGGAAAAATTTCCGCAGTCTCGATGGCCATAGCTACATTGTATGGTCCACCTAAATAAACACTTAACTTGTCCGTAATATCCCAGAATACTGATGTACTTTCTTTTACTCCAACAATACCTCTAGCTATTGTTACTGACTGAAAAATACCAATAACTATCAAAGACATAATTATAATAGGTATAAATTTTTTTTTCATTTTGAATACTCCATTAAAAATAATCATAGAAGTTATGGCTGTAATTATTATATCAATTCTACTAATTCCATAAAAAATCGAAGTGTTTAGAAACACCAAAATAAGTGACATTAAAACCCAAAAATAATTTCTTCTATTGTTGTAAATCTTACCAAATATGTAAATTAGCGAAACAAATAGCAAATTTTTCAGAGTCATTATGCAATAAACAACAATAGAATACAATAGCCCTCCCTCTGAAAAGCTAGAAACTAGGCTTTCATCAGTACTTAGAAAATTAAAATTTAATAAGGTAGAAGGAAAAAGTATGATTAAAATTGTGGTCAGCATAAAGAATCCAAAATATCCTATATTATTAGTAGCAAATATAAATTTAGGATTATGTTCTTTATATGTAATCTTATCAGTAACCAAATTGTACCTTTCTTTTCTCTTAGTATGATTATCACTAAAGAAATAAAATATAAAAAGTAGTGCAATTGAAACGATGAATAATTCATATGACATTAAAAAAATTGCTTTTCTAATAGATTCACTATTTGGTGGGTTTATTGATCTACTATAGTAGTAGTAATTTGTTAAAGTCATTAAAAAAGGAAGTATCACATATCTAGCAAAGATAGATGCAATAAAAACGTTAACAAAAATGCTTTGTCTATTCAAGAAAACAGGTTTCAAAAATAATAAAAAACAAATTAAAAACGAAAATGGTAATATATATAATTGATTATATCCATTCTCTAAAAGTACCTGTGTTAAATAAAAAAAAGTACAAATACTAAAAATAATAAGAACGAAAGATATAAGTTTTAAAATTTTTTTATTATTTATCACTTTATGCCCCTCCATCAAATGGTTTATACAAATTATCCATTCTTTTCAACATTCATTACCAACTCATTTAAAAATAATTTTCTTTGTTCCTCTATATTTTCTTCATGAAATTTCTTTGAATATTCATAATTGCGATACGCCAATTCAATTCTTCTATCTTGATTTTGAATAATATCGTAAATAATGTTGCTCATTTCTTCGTAATCACCTACTTGAAATCTTTCTGTTTTACATAAAGATTCTTTCAATCCCCCAATATCAGAAGCTACAACCGCTAATCCTCTACTCATAGCTTCTATAACAGCTCTACCATGTGCTTCAGTAATACTTGGTTGAACATAAAAATCCAATTTATCCATCCAATCAAATACACATTTACCACTTGGTATAGTGCCTAAAAATTGAACATTTTTAGAAATTCCAAGTTTATAGCATAAATCGGCTAAATTACTTGAATCTCCTTCACCAACTATTTGAAGTTTACAATTGACTCCTTTATCAATCAATGCTTTTACTGCTCTAATTGCAGTAGCATGCCCCTTAAATTTTACATTTAAAGCACCTATCATCCCAATCAAAACTATAGAATCATTAGTATAATTAACTAGTTTAACTATCCTGTTAGCCAAAACATCATGACTAGGAACTTCTAAACTTATATTCGCTACATCTGCAAAAGCTATACCATTACTTGGATATATCTTTTGCATATATTCACTGGTTATATATGCTACTATAGGAGCTTTTTTAATATAATATTTATTAATAAAATGTATAATTGGTGCAAGTAATTTTCCAGCAATGTTTCCATAGTTCCAGTACCCTTCAAACGCATTTGCAACTACTTCTACACCAAAAGTTTTCTTTAGTTTCAATGACTCTCGACAAGCTAATATCCCTATAATACTAGGCATTCTAATTATTGCACAATCAGAATTAATTAATGCATTTCTAATTTCTTCAATTATTTTTTTGTAATCAAAAAACAGATCATATAACTTTTTATAGCTCACTATTGATAAATGTCTTACATCCTCACCATTTGACTGTTCATATCCTTTTTTATTTTTCACTCCACAAGTTTCATAGTTGTTACATCTTGTAGATACAATTACTTTTTTAAAGCATGATAAATATCTTTGCCAAAAATGATAAGGGAAATGAATAGAATAGTGATTACCATTACTATCACATAATAAAACTGTATCATGAAAAAAAGATACAGTAAATTTTTTTCTTTCCATTTTTTCACTTCCTTACATTATAATTACAATATTCAATACTTGTATACCCGCCGATAGATTTCTTTCCTATTTAATTCTAGCAACATTTTAATAATAGTTTCTAATGTATTCACTTTATCATGGCATTAATCCGTCCAGTTGAATATTCAATTAAAAATCTGTCCCTTATTTCAGGGGAATTTCTGTTTATTATATTAAAATATAAACATCTTCAATTATCCACAGTAGCTTCATATCTACAATTGGATTTTTGATAATTTTGCAAAATTACACTCTATATCTCTGCCAAACACAAATTAGAAGTTTTTTCATTTCTGAGTACCGAACCTACAATAACAGATTTAGTGTTATTTGAATCTAATTTTATTAAAAGTAGTAGCTATAGTTTAGATTCATGATTATCAAGTTATAACATATATCATTTCTAGCAAAAGTATATTGATAGATACAGCCATATAATCTAGCCCTAATTAAGAAATGTCTTCTTCTTTACTAACAATTTTTCAACTTAAATTCAGAATTTCTCTCTTCTACTTTTTTATAAACTCTCTGCATTTCAGTCTTAACATTTTCAAGTGAAAACTTGTTCATCATAGCTCTTCCTTTTAATCCCATTGCAAGACTTAACTTCCTGTCTTCATAAAGTTTGATTATTCTACGAGCCATGGCTTTACTATCATTAATGGCTACAACATAACCATTGACATCATCTTCAATAAGATCGGCCCCACCTCGACAATTGGTTGTAACAACAGGCTTACCACTGGCCATAGCTTCCATGATATTAACAGCTAAACCTTCTTGTAAACTTGAAGAAACGCTTACATCACTCATTGCCACTAATTCTTTTATATCATTCCTAAAACCTAAGAATTCAATATGTTCACTAACACCTCTTTTATTCGCTATTCTTTTATATAAATCCCCTAAAGTTTGTTCACCTGGTAATAATAATTTAAGATTAGGTATCGTATCCTTTAAGATTTCAACTACTTCTATTAACATTGATTGATTCTTTCGGGTACTTAACTCCGCAGGATATATCAAGATAAAATCTTCTTTACTATACCCCTTTTCAACTCTTAACCTTTGTTTCTCCTCTTCGCTAATTACAGTAAACTTGATCAAATCAACACCAACACCATGCACATGTTCAATATACTTAGTATTAAATTTCAATTTTGCTGTATAATAATCCTCTTGGTTAATTGTTATTATACAATCCGTATATTTAGCCATCAATTTCTCAACGTTATAATATAATAACCAATTTTTAAATGGTGACCCCTTATAAAAATGAAATCCATGTGCTGTATAGATCACTTTAGTTCCTTTTTTACGAGCTTTTTTTGCTGCTAACCTTGTTAGCACACTCGCCACTGGTGTGTTGCAGTGAATTAATTCATACTTGTTGTCATTTATGATCTTACCAAGTTTCTTATATGCCTGTAAATTTGTTAATTTAAATGGTGACCTCTCAAATGTAATATTATGTTTTACATCCACACAAGGAATATCTGAATTACCATTACTTGCAACATGCACCTCATATCCTTCTTTTTTAAACCAATTAAGATACGGTATATGAAAATTTAATATGTGACTGTCTACAGTGGCCGTAAACAAAACTTTTTTCATAATCTATCACCTACTTCTATAGTTTATTTTCACAAATCTCAACAGATTTCTCTAAATCAATAATACAATACTGAAATTCCCTATAACCTGACAAGCTTAGGTCAAAAACTAAATTGCCAAATACTTTGTTCAATACATTTATTCTCTTTCCAAATAGCTTTATCCCCCGAAATAAACCCCTAGATAAGTAGATATTCTTAGAGTGTTCTTTTGTAATTAACTTAACTAACTTAGTAGTACTGACATATTTCTTATTTTGTGGAAAGAATAGTCCCATTTCTCGATTTTCTATTATTAACCTAATAAATTCTGATAAATTCTGAATAAAAATCATGCTTCTCTGATTATATATTTCGGGAAATACAGTAGTCATTATTGCAAGCTTTCTTAGTTTTTTATAGTTTCCAGGACAATTTGGACCATATATCATAGGTGGCCTTAATATTGCAATATTGAAACTATTATCTTTTAACTTAATCAACTCTTTCTCTGCTTCAAGCTTACTCATACCATAAAATGTATTTGGATTAGGAATTGTATCCTTTGTAATGACTACATTCTCACTAATCTTGCCTGTCAAACCATAAACTGACATTGTACTCATAAATATGAATTGCTTTACACCTTCAGCTTTTGCTTTATTTGCAATTTCTAAAGTTAGATCCCTGTTTATTTTGAAATAAAGTTCTTGCATTTCTACCTTTTCTTTCTGATGAACAACAGCTGCCATATGAACTATCACATCATACTGAGAAAAATCACTTTTTTTCCAATCATCATTTCTAACAGATATCATATTGACAGAGTATTTATTTGGCCATCTAGCTAGCCACTCTTTAAAACTTTTCCCAACATAGCTATTGCTACCTGTTATTAATATATTAATCATTCAAAGCACCTCTAATTATTTACTTAATTCCTGACTCTTCCCTTCTCTAACTCCATCACTTTTCAGAATACTAAAAACTGTCTTAAAAAATATCTTCACATCAAAAGCAAAACCCATTTTTTCAACGTACTCTCCATCAAGTTTCGCTTTGACATCTATAGGCAACTCATCTCTACCATTGATCTGTGCCCACCCAGTAAGTCCTGGGGATATATCATTCGCACCATATTGATCTCTTTCAGATATCAAATCATGTTGGTTCCATAAGGCAGGTCTAGGGCCAATTATGCTCATCTCACCTTTTAAAATGTTAATGATCTGTGGTAATTCATCTAAACTTGTCTTTCTTAAAAACTTTCCACTCTTAGTAATAAATGCATCTGGATTCTCAAGCATATGCGTAGGCATATCACTTGGAGTTTCAGTTCTCATAGTTCTAAACTTCAATATATTAAAATACTTCTTATCTTTCCCAACTCTCTTTTGCATAAAAAATATAGGTCCTTTAGAGTCTAACTTTATGATAACTGCCAAAATTAGAAAGACTGGCCAAAAAGTCAACATTGCAGTGAAAGATAGAATAAAATCTATAATACGCTTAATTTGATGGTACATTTTCATTAAAATCAGCCTTTCTTTTTTATTAATATAAGTTTTTCTTATAATCTCCAGTATAAATAACCCATATCTTCTGTTTCTTCTCTACTAAATAATCCTTTTACATCTATTAAAACATAACTGTTTTCTTCACTATCCTTTTCTGTTGTTGCTGCAACTTCATCACTAATATCTAGATTATTTGTATCATTTTCTCTATACATTTTTCTAAGTTCTTGTAGCTTTATATTTAAAAATACTTCATGTGGTACAGCAAAGATCACTGCATCCATACCTTGTATATCTTCCATTCTATGAAGTTGAATTCTATACTCATGCCATACTTCTTCTTCATTTGCAACAGGGTCAACAACTTTTATGTCAATTCCATAATCTTCCAACTCTTTAATAATATCAATTACTTTTGTATTTCTTGAATCCGGGCAGTTTTCTTTAAATGTAATTCCCATTATAACAACTTTTGCACCTTTAATTTGTTTATCTGCTTGTATAAGTTTTTTCACAGTATTTTCAGCTACAAATTTCCCCATGCCATCATTTATCCTTCTTCCAGATAGGATAATCTGTGAATGGTATCCTAATTCCTCAGCCTTATATATAAAGTAGTAAGGATCAACTCCTATACAGTGTCCACCTACTAGTCCAGGCGTGAATTTTAAGAAATTCCACTTAGTTCCTGCTGCCTCCAGAACAGCTTTTGTGTCAATACCCATTTTATTAAAAACAATAGACAACTCATTCATAAATGCGATATTAATATCTCTTTGAGAGTTCTCTATTACTTTAGAAGCCTCAGCTACTTTAATGCTTTCAGCTCTATGCACACCAGCTTCGATAACTAGTTCATAAGTTTTAGCAATAATATCTAGAGATTCTTCATCCATACCCGAAACAACTTTTACAATTTTTTCCAGAGTATTCACCTTATCACCTGGATTGATACGCTCTGGTGAATATCCCACCTTAAAGTCTACTCCACATTTCAAACCAGATTTTTCTTCCAAAATGGGTACACATATATCTTCAGTTACTCCAGGATATACTGTAGATTCATAAACAACAATAGAACCCTTTACAAGATTTCTACCTATGGTCTTACTTGCGCAAATAACAGGAGTCAAGTCTGGCGTTTTATCTATTGATACTGGTGTAGGAACAGCTACGATATGGAACTTACAGTTCCTAAGTTCTCTTTCATCTGATGTGAAGCATACTGTTGTTTCTTTTATAGCTTCATCTCCTATTTCTTTAGTAACATCTATTCCATCTATGTAGCTTTCTACCTTCTTCTTATTAATGTCAAAGCCCACTACATTGGTATGTTTTGCAAATGCTACTGCTATAGGCATTCCAACATATCCTAAGCCCACTACAGATATTTTTTCTTGGTTATTTATGATTTGTTCATATAAGTTCATATGTATCCTCCTTAACCAACTTTCTAAAATTATGATTTATTTAATCTTGCTACAAAATTGCTATCTATACTATTTAACAAAAGTCATATCAATGATTTCACAGCTAAAAAACATATTTTTTAACAATTTAAATTCCTATGTCAACACTTACAACCATTGACCTAACTGCTTTAAAACTTGATTTCAATATGCTGTGTCATATGACTATGCTGTATTTTCTTTATAAGTAGGAACTACCTTCTTCATAATAGGCCTAACTAACTCTGTAGTCTCCATAGTTAGTATCCTACTCAAAACACTTAATTCTCTATCTAAATAACTCCTATTAATATTAAGTGGTTGTCCTATAAATATCTTCTTATGCTTAGTAGCTTGTAATCCTTCTTCCTCCATAAGAAGCTCTTCATATAATTTTTCTCCTGGCCTTAAACCTGTAAATGATATGTCTACTTCCCTATAGGGTTCAAATCCAGATAATCGTATGAGATTCTCGGCTAAATCAACTATCTTAACTGGTTCTCCCATATCTAGAACAAATATTTCTCCACCCTTTGCCATAGAACCCGCCTGTATTACAAGCTGAACTGCCTCTGGTATGGTCATAAAGTATCTAATAACATCCTTATGAGTAACAGTTATAGGTCCACCTTCTGCTATTTGTCTCTTAAATAATGGAATAACACTACCATTACTACCTAGTACATTTCCAAATCTCACTGCCACAAACTCTGTGTCACTTTCTTTGTCTAATGTTTGTATTATCATTTCTGCCAACCTCTTTGTGGCTCCCATAATATTAGTTGGGTTCACAGCTTTATCTGTAGATATGAGTACAAATCTCTTTACTCCATATTCGTCAGATAACTCAGCCACATTTCTTGTACCAAACACATTATTTTTTATAGCCTCTGTAGGGTTATGTTCCATAAGAGGCACATGTTTGTGAGCTGCTGCATGGAATACTACCTTTGGTCTATATTCATCAAATATGTTCTCTAGTCTTTTTCTATCTCTCACAGATGCAATGATAACTTCTAAGTCTAAATCTTTGTTATTTCTGATAAGTTCATTTTGTATGTCATAAGCATTGTTTTCATATATGTCTAATATAAGTAACTTCTTTGGTTTAAATTTACTTATCTGTCTACATAGTTCAGAACCAATGGAGCCGCCTCCACCAGTTACTAGTATTACTTCATCTTCTATATATTCACAAATTTCTTTCAAGTCTACTTCTATTTGTTCTCTTCCTAATAAATCTTCAATTCTTACATCCCTAATTTTTTGTACATTCACTTCTCCATTTATCAACTCATATATTCCAGGGAGAGTTTTTAATTTACATTTTGTACTACTGCATATATCAAATATCTCCTTTATAACTTGCTTACTAGCAGAAGGAATAGCTATTACTATTTCATCTATATGCATTTTTCTTATAGTTTCTTTTATGGACTCTCTGCCTCCAACTACAGGTACACCATGTATTTTTCTGTTGTGTTTACTTTTATCATCATCTATTATTGCCACTGCCCTTTTGCTAATGTCTGGATTATTCTTTATTTCCTTAATCATTATGGACCCAGCTTTTCCTGCCCCAATGACTAATACGTTATTTCTCTTTAAACCCTTAGGATATAACTTAGACTTTATTCTTCTCCCTATTCTATAAGTAAATCTTATACCTCCTATAGATAATACATTAACAAGATAGAATATTATGTAGAATCCTGTCATCATATTCGTATGATAGTACCCAAAGACAAAAAATAGGCTCATGGTCCCTATCAACGCTGAAATTATTACCCTACCTAATTCTTCTATGCTTGCATATCTCCATATACTACAATATAAGCCCATCTTGTAGTAACAAAGTATTACTATAATGTTAGTTAGAATAATATGATTGAGATAGTTTTGTATGTAGATACTTGGAATAATAAAATCAAATCGAAGAGCTAAAGCTATTACTATAGATAAGTTTATGCATATTATGTCGAACACCATTAGGATCATTTTTCTGTAAAAAGAATCAGTAATATCTAGTCTTTTTGCATTATTTTTTACTTCCATTCTCTCATCCCCAATATAAAATTAGTCTAGCATTGTTGATTTTTCAACAATTAGAACACCTTTTATTATAGTACATTTATTTACCATTTTATAGGGATTTCGTCCTATTTTTTCCGACATTTTACGACATTTCCCATATTTTTTAATATTTTCACAAAATGTAAAAATAAGGTGTTTTTACTTTTACGTAAAAACACCTTATTGCTTTTGCATTATTTATTATTTTATTTACTTTTTAAATAATTTGTATACAGCAGTTGTAGCCTCGCCTCTAGTTGCATTATTATCTGCATTAAAGCTTCCATCAGCTCCAACTAATATGTCTGCTTCATATGCCTTAAGTACATATGGTCTTGCCCACTTAGGAATAGATAATGTATCATTAAATACTTTATCTAGCTTAGCTTCCACACTAGACTCTACTTCTCCTTCTAATGCATTGGCAATCATTACAGCCATTTCTGCTCTAGTGATAGTCTTGTTTGGCTTATATGTATCATCTTCATATCCACCTACAAGATTGTTCTTAGCAGCAGTAGCTACCATATTTGCATACCAATCATCTTTAGATATATCAGTAAATTCACCGTCGTATTTAACTTCTTCTAAACCTAAAGTCTTTACTAACAATGTGGCAAACTCTGCTCTAGTTACCTTGTTATCAGGTTTAAATGTGCCATCTTCGTAACCTTTTACAATATACTTAGATGCCATAGTTTCTACAAATTCTTTAGACCAGTGGTTTTGAATATCACTATAAGTTACATTGTATTCCATAATAGAATACATACTATAGTGATTTAATTTGACTACTAGATTTCCATCTACAATTTTAGATGGTACATACTCTAATTTATTTGTTTTTTCATTTACATAGTATAGGTTTAATTTTTCCACACTACCTTTAACTTCTTTTAAGTCTATCTTAATATCTATAGACTTATTGAATTTAGATACATTATCCACAACTTTATCTTCTTTATCTAATCCATTTAACACAAAGTCTATAACTAAGGCATTATCTCTATCATACTCACTACCTAATGGTATTTTATATAAAGTCTTTGATACGCTTAACTCTTTAGATTTAAATTGTAACTGACCTTCTTCACCTAAGCTGTCTATAATTTTTTCACTTATAGCTCCAGCTGGGATATTGTACTCTAATTTCTCAGATTTAATATTAAGATCTAATTTATTTTCTAATAGTTTTTTCATACCTTCTTTAGGTAGATTAACTTCCATGTCCGTAGAATCAGTTGTAACCTTAATGTTTACAGCACCTTTTTTATCCTCAATAGCACTATCTAAAGCCTCATTCATACTTTTAGCATCTATGTCTCCATTTGAAGATTCAATATTACAACCATCTACTTTAATTTTCGCGGAGCCACCGCCACCGCCTCCACCGCCACCTGATGAAGTATATTTTTTATCAGTAGTAACAGATATTTCACTTGAGAATTCAGATTCAAAGTTATCTTTGTCTAACGCTCTTACTTTAAAATCATATTGTGTTTTTGCTTCTAATTTTGTTGCTGTATAAGTTTTACTACTTGTTGTTGTAACTCTTTTTCCATTTTTATATACTTCATAAGTTGCACCTGTTAGAGTTGAAGTCCATTCTAGTGTTACACTACTTGATGATTTTGATGTTGATTTTAATGTTGGAACCTCTACTTTATCCGCAATAGCTACTGAACTTAGGTTTGTATCGAATTTAAACTCATTTCCATCTTTACTACCTTCTCTAATTTCCCAACGGCTACCTGTTCTATGGAATGCAGTTGGGTTATTAACTCCTTGTGGAATGGGTAGTACTAATGTAACAGTTGTGTTATGATCAAGTCCTTTAACCTCAATCTCTACTGCTAATACTTTCTTATCAGCACTAATTGATTCTGGTGCTTTTTTAATTGCGATTGTAAGTTCTTCACCTACACCTATATCTAATGCTGGTAAATTTATTTCAATCTCTTGGTCTCCAGTAAGTCCTAAGTCCTCTTTTACATTATCACTTAATGGTATTTGTGCAACAACTGGTTCTGTTGTTCCTTCTTCATCAACTTCTACATCAGGAACTGTTACTGTTATCTCAGTTACGCCATCTACCTCTTCTTCTTCAATATCTTCTTCATCTATTTCTACTACTTTTATAACGATAACTGTTCTTATTACTTCATCTGCTTCATTTCCTGCTTTATCAGTTACGTTGTATTTTATAGTGTATGTACCTGGTACATTAGTATCTACAACATCTACAACCTTACCATCTTTTACTATAGTATCTTCAACTTTACTTGTAATATCTCCATCTACATTATCTTCAGCTGTTACTCCTTCATCTGTATAAGTTTCACCCTGATTTATTTTAACTGTTTCATCCCCCTCAAGGGTGATCACTGGTTTTACCATATCCCCTTCGTATAAATCGAACTCAGCTAATATAACTTTTAATGTATATTTTTCATCATCTGTAAGTCTCTCATTAATAACCTTTACAAAGTCATTGCTAAGTTGGTCTAATGAATCATATTGGTATCCCCATAATGTAAATCCTTCTAATACCTCATCCATAATGCCTTCCACATCTATTCCATTAATGCTATCTGGTATATATATAGATATATCTCCAGATTTATCTTCTATAACTACCGGTTCTCCTATTTTTTCTTTAATCACTGTTAACCCATATATATATAATTCTAAGTCAAAATTACTATTGTTTTCATCTGACTGTGACTCTAGCTTTGACTCTAGCTCTGGTAGGTCTTCTCTTATTTTAGCTACTAAATCTTCACATTCATCTCCCTTAATAATTTCTGGAACCTTATAATCTTTCATGTCCTCTAGAATTTGTACTCTTTCAGCTACTGTAAATATGTCCATAATTTTAAGTACATCTACTAATTTAATGGCTTCATCTATGGTTATTTCATCTTCAGCTGATAATTTATCATTTAACTTATCTAAGTATTCTTGAGTCATAGCAGGTTGATTAGCCATGGTTCTCTTTAAATACCCTATTAATTCATCTGTGTTCCATGGGTCACCTGTAACAGGATCAACTTCTCCTTTAGCTGAATACATAGCAATATCATATAAGCCTTGTACGCGTTCATCTTCGCTATTAGCTATACTGCCTATTAGATTTACTGTTTTGTCTACGATATCTGATATACTTGGTCTATCTGCATTAGCATAACTTGTAGGTAAACATGAAAATACCATTAATAGGCATATGCACATAGATATGATTCTTTTTCCTTTCATCTTTATTCCCCCTTATTTTGATTTTTGATTTTGTAAACTTTATCTAATATCCACACGGCCTCTGCTCTTGAGATTATTTCTTGTGGATTAAGATTCTCATTTTCTCTTATTATCCCTAATTTTTTCCCCTTTTTAATAAACTCTACTGCCCATGATGATATATTACTCGAGTCTTTGTATTCATCTAATACTACTTCACTTATATCTATATCATTATCCTTTAATGTGTTTATGGCCATAGTAATCATTTGTTCTCTAGTGATATTGCCCTCTGGATTAAATGATTTTTCATTCATTCCACTTATTATTTTATTATTATAGGCACTTCTCACATATTTATAGTACCAATCATTAGTTTGCACATCTTCAAAAGGTATATAAGCTAGAGTATTTATATCTATATCTAGTATTTTTACCATAAGAGTAGCCATTTCAGCTCTCGTAACTTGTCCGTTTGGATTGAAAGTTTCTTCATCTAATCCACTTACTATACCCATATTAGTCATAAAAGCAATGCTTTCTTCTGCCCAATGTCCTTCTATATCATTGAATTTATGCTTTAACTCCTCTTTTTGAGCTTCTTCTACAGATTCTTGTGCAACCTTTTCTTCAGGAGTAACACCGCCGCCACTAGGTCCTGTTTCTATAGTAGTTTCATTTTCTCCACCATTGACTATTAAATCAGCAGCATCATCTAGTTTCCCATCTGCTACATAATCTACTAATTTAATTCGTTCTTCATAAGACCAGTCTTTTAATGAATCAATTCCATCCATTACATCTTTAACTTCTACACCCATGTCATTTAGTTTTTCTACCCTATCTTCGGTTAACTCAATACTTACACTTGTCTTTAAATCCCTTATTCCCCTATCATCTTTGAAATATACGTCTTTTACCTTTTCTATAGTGTCTTCTTTGTCATCACTACTATTAATTGCCTTTTCTATTAAATCAGTTATAACTGATGCACTCACATCTGTAGTATCTCCTGCATATATGGATAATGGATTTACTAATAGACTTGTACATATTATAGTTAGTATAAATAGTTTTTTCATAATATTTCCCCCTTATTATTATCATTTATCCAATTTTTAATAATTTAGATATCTTCTTTATAAACGTAGTTTTTTCTTCTATTTTAATTGGATCCTTTATGGTTATATTTTTATTTTCCAATACTCTTTTAGGATTAATTGAAAATAGTTCCTCTGCATAATCTTTTCCCAATTTTTCTTTTACTAAACTATAACTTTTATCAAGTACTGGTCGTCTGCTATTATAGCCATGTCCATCACTACCTATGATATGTACCATATTATGATTTAACAAATCATTTGCTATCCTTTGAGTCTCATCACCAAATCTGCCTCTTATACTGCCACCGTTTAATTGTATTAAGGCTCCCTTATCTATAAAGTCGTATACTAGATTAGGGTTGTCCATCACATAGGTGTATCTCTCTGGATGGGCCATTATGGGAATTATCCCCATTAGCTTTAGTTCATATAATACCTCAAAGGTATACATGGGCATTTCTAATAAGGGTAGTTCCACTAAAAGATATTTTGAATTATTTAAAGTATAAACTTTTCTTTCTTCTATATACTTAGGCAACTCCGGGGACATGTAAGCTTCATTCCCCAATAGTATTTCTAAATCAATATTATGTTCCTCTAGCTTTTCTCTAAATAATTCTAAAGATTCTTCTAATTTTTTTCCTGTGACAAACATATTCGTATCATAAAAGTGGGATGTACTTATTATGGTTTTAGTGCCTTTATCCTTAGCTATCTTAGCCATTTTGATACTTTCTTCCATACTATTAGATCCATCGTCTATGTTTGGAAGTATATGACAATGACAATCTATCATATTATGCTCCTTATCTACTTAGCTTCTTGATAATAATATTGGTTATAGTAGTACTTATAATATTTACTCTTCTCAACAGATACTTTATTTAATACTACTCCTAATATATTAGCATTTACATTTTCTAGTAATTCCTTAGATCTTTTAGCTGCCTCTATAGCCACCTCTCCTGATGCGGCCACTAATAAGACACCATCAGCTAGAGTAGATAGTATGGCACCATCTGTAACTAGACCTACTGGTGCTGCATCTAGTAATACATAATCATATTTTTCTTTCATGCTTTCAATAAAGTTTTTCATACTCTTTGATCCTAATACTTCCGATGGATTAGGAGGTTTTGGCCCACTACTAAGTACAGAAAGATTTACAATTGTACTTTCTTTTATGCAATCATCCTCATTATTTTGCTCTGCTAATATGTTTGTAAGTCCCTTATAGTTGTTTAACTCAAAATTATTATGTATTCTAGGTCTTCTTAAATCACAATCCACTAATAATACACTTTTACCTGATTGGGCTATGGTTATGGCTAAGTTACATATGGTTGTAGTTTTACCTTCACCTTGGGTAGAACTAGTTACTAATATACTTCTCAAGTCCTTGTCTAAGCTAGAAAATTGTATATTGGTTCTTAATACTCTAAAGGATTCTGATATGGGAGATTTAGGGTTATTAAGAGTTACTAAATCTTTCATTCAACGCTACCTCCTTCTTTATTTTTTTTTTATTCATATTATCCATTTGAGGTATTGTTCCTATTACTGGTAATCCTAAATGTTTCTCCACATCCTCTGGATTCTTTATGGTATTATCTAAGTATTCTAGTAAAAATACTAAACCAAAGGATACCATAAGTCCTAATACTCCAGCTATGGCTACATTCATTGTTTTTCTTGGTTTTATAGGCTCCTCCGGAATTTCTGCCTTATCTATTATTTGAACATTATCTACTTTCATGATTTGAATAACTTGTCTCTTGAATATTCTAGCTGTGTGATTAGCTATATTTCTAGCCATTTTGGGATCGGTATTTTGTACCTTTATCATAATAATTTCAGTGTCTTTCACTGAGTTTACAGATATCTGTTCCTTTAATTCATCTAATCCTATTTCTAACTTTAAGTCATCCTTAACTACCTTTAATACGGATTTACTCTTTGCAATTTCTCCATAGGTTTTAACTAGTTTTTGACTTAATAAAACATCACTATACTCAAGTAATGATTCTTGACTTTTAGTTTTTCCGACCATCATAGTAGTGTATGTTTCATATACGGGTTCAAGGACGTATACACTCACTAAGGCACTAGTTATTATGGATATGATAGTTATTAAGAATATGATTCCCATTCTTTTTTTTACAACAAAGAATAATTCTCTTATATCAATTACTTCCATTTCTTCCATTTTATCTTTTTCATCCCCTTCTGTATTTTGATCATATTTACTATATTAACATTTTTTCCCCATTTTTTCTATATATTAGGATGTTAACTTTTTTTTTTTTACATTTTAGTAGGATTACTATATTGTTTTAATTTTTCGTATAAAAAAAGTTCACTAAAAAGCGAACTTTAAAAATTTATATTTATTTTTCATTATCTACATATAAATATATTCCACATAATATAATAAGTCCACCTATCATTTGCCAAAGGTATGGTATTTCTTTAAATATATAGTATGCCCATACTATAGAAAATATAGGTTCTGCCAATACTACTGTAGATACAAAGGTGGCAGATAGATACTCTAGTGCCCAATTACACACACTATGACCTAAAAATGTACAAACTAGTGCTAATGCTAAGAATATATACCATTCCCTTAAAGTATATGGATATAAGGGAACATTTGTTACGATAGCAATAGTTATTAAAGTTATAAATGCCACTGAATAAACTATAAATGTATAACTATTTACACTAAGTTCCTTTCTAGCCCTATTTCCTATAGCTAAATATATAGTAAAAAATAATGCAGCGCTTATGGCTAAAAAGTCTCCCCATATTATGTTGCTACCTAATGTATAATCTCCTCCAGATATTAAGGCTGCTCCTATAAATGCTATTATTATACCTATTATAGCCTTTTTATGTAATCTTTCTTTAAAGAATATGTACCCACCTACTACAGAAAATACTGGTGCCGTATTTACTAATACTACAGCACTTGCTATTGATGTGTATTTTAAAGATGATACCCAGGTTAAAAAGTGTAAACCTAAAACAACTCCACTTATTATACACCATTTTATAGTACCCTTATTTGCTTTTTTTAACTCTTCCCTATGCTTTAAAAGTACCATAGGTGACATGATTAATACGGCTATTCCCAATCTATATGATGCTATTATTAAAGGTGGTGCTTGAGACATTTTTATGAATATGGATGAAAAGGATATGGCAATTATTGCTACTATCATCATATATTTTGCTTTCATTTATTTGTCCTCATATATGAAGTCTAATATATTAGTTTCACCACTATGTACAAATTGATATATTATACTATTTTCTAAATGTATATTTTTAATGTTTATTAATAGATCTTTGTATTCTGATTCTAATTCTTCATTAATTTTAGCTGCCTTTTTTTCATCATATGCCCCTACTACTAGCTGATTTGAATCTGTTATATAATATATGCCCCATATGTCTCCACTTAAATAATATATATCTTTTTTCACATGGTTATTATTAGAGTTAAATTCAGTAATTAATGTTCCCCCTTCATAATCATTGATCATACTATGGGGTTTATTCTTTTCTATTAGCTCTAGAAACTTGCTTTTATCCTTTATTAAATACAGCATAATATATTCTCTTTTCCTTAGGGAAAAGGCTGCTTCTTGAGGACTTATTCTCATTTCACTCTTAATTTCAACGTTACATATTTTATTATTTTTTAATTTCATCTCAGACACAACTAGTTTATACTTTTGATTTAAATCTATAATACTTTCTACTATATATTTATCTTCTTCTATCTTCTCCACAGTATTCTTTAATAATATGGATGGAGTTTTAACAAAGTGGATTTCATTCTCATTACTTGATAAATATTTTATTCCATCCTTATCTAATCCCACACTTCTCATAATATAATAGTTTATTAGTTCATTGCTATTAGACAATCCTATACATATTTTATTTAATAATAAGATTTCTTCCTCTTCATTTAATTCATTGTCCCTATCTATCATATGAAAATTATCTATTTGCTCTATCCATTCTTCACTTTCAAAGGGATTTTTTTCTATGGCCTTTTTTATTAAAAACTTGGCTTCCTTAAGAGTTATCTCTACTAATTCTCCTCCTAGGCCTCCCATCATTTTTAATATTTCTGTTTTTAATATATCATCTTCTATTACTTCTTTATAATTATCTATTCCGAATTCTTCATAGTCTAGGTGAAATAATTGATGAAAATTATTTTGTTCATAGTCTTTCCATTGTATATATACTCCTACAACTCCCATAAGGCGGGTATTAGTGGCCATGGCCTTTACAAATTTATACTCCTTTTTTATTTCTTTATCTTTATATCCTTCTATTACTTTTAATCTATTTCTCATTAATTTCTCCTTTTGTATTGTACTAGCTGTTTTGAGTATAGTTTTTTTATATTTTATTGTCAAGTATTTACCTTTTTCCGTAATCATATGTAATATATAATTATATTTTATTCATAAAATAAAAGCCTTCCTTGATTTGATATGCTCCCCTTATAATAGACA